>JAAUTF010000264.1 GCA_012031775.1 Candidatus Altimarinota bacterium
CCAGGCCGCATCGGGGTTGACGGTCGTTAGCGTTGACGAGGTAGGCCCCAGAAGAGCCATGTGCTCTCGGTGGCACCGCGTGGCATGGGCGCTACGTCCCAGTTGAACTGCGCGTTGGTGCGCACGCCGGGGGCGAACCAGCGCCCGTTGAAGTACATACCGACCTTGCCGGCATTAAACAGCGCCTCGCCGTCTTGGTCGCCAGCGGGAACGAGGCTCTCGTTGTAGAGGTTTTGCACGAATGCAGCACCCGAGATCGCCTCAGGCGAATTCAGCGCGCAGCCGGTGCGGTCGGCGTTGAAGGGGCTGCCGCCAGCGGAGTTAATGAAGTAGCCCCAGCTTGGACCCCACCAGTTGCCGAAGCCAAGGCCGTACTGCTGGTTGCTGGCGTCGGTGAGCGCCTGCGAACTCTCCAGCAGCGTATCCCATGTCCAATTGCCTTCTGCCGCCAGTTCCTGCGGTGTGGGCAGGCCAGCCGCCTCGAACATATCGGCGTTGTAGTAGGTGACCATGGTCGAGATGTCGCGCGGGAGGCCGTAGATAGCACCATCGCGCGTGAGTTGCTCGATCACGTTCGGGTAGAAGGCATTGATGTCGAACTCGCTGTCGGCGTCGATCAGCGGCTTGAGGTCGAGAATCTGGCCGGTGTTGACGAAGTCGGCGAGCTCAGCGCCGCCGATCCAGAAGATGTCGGGCGCATTGCCCGCAGCGAGTTCGGTCTTCAGCTTCTCGAAATAGCCCTGGTTCGGCGAAGGATCGTAGGCTGCGGTGATGCCTTGGTCGGCGAGTTGTTCGTTGACGAGGGTATTTAGCTCCTCATAAACCTTCTGCTCTGCGGCATCGCCGGGGGCGGGTGCGCCAGCGGATCGTTACCGCATCGGCGGCGGGTGCGGTGGTGGCATCGGCGGCAGGTGCCTCGGTCGGGGCACCGCCTTGCGGCGTGGTGTTAACACCACATGCCGCCAGCAAGGTGGCGAGTATGGCGATCAGGCTGATGACGATAGTGTGCGCTTCAAAGACATGAGTAAACTTCCTTTCATTGAGCGTCAGTGCTTCGTTCCCCACGATGGATATATAGTAGTATACTGCTTTTCCTCACCCCCTTTCTTGAGGGTACGAATTAGAGGGTACAGGCTACAGTTGAGGGTATAGGCGAAAGGGTACAAGGTACAGTTCCGGCTGTAGCTTGCACCGAGTTTGGTATCTCACCTGTAACCTGTGACCTGTGACCTATGCCTTCCCGCTTGTCCCGCGTACGATCAACTCGGTGGGAATGACGGTGGGCACAGCGAAGGGCTGGCCGTCGAGCAGGGCGAAGAAGCCACGCGCTGCGGCCTGCCCCATGGCGAAGCCGGGCTGACGCACAGTGGTGAGCGCCGGGTTGAGCAAACTCGCCAGGGCGATATCGTCGAAGCCGACGACGGAGAGATCTTCGGGCACGCGCTTGCCGTGGGCAAGTGCGCTACGGATCACACCGAGCGCCATCCGATCGTTGAGGGCAAAAACGGCGCTAGGCGGTTCAGGCAGCGCCAGGAGCTGCGCCCCGGCACGCTCGCCGCTCTCGATCGAAAAGTCGCCGGTCAGCAGCAACCGTTCGTCCAAGGGCAGCCCTGATGTAGCCAGTGCGTCGCGCACGCCGCGCAGGCGTTCTTCAAGAGCAAAGGGCCGCGGCGTGCTAGTGATCACCGCAATGTGCCGATGACCAAGGTTGATCAAGTGGCGTGTTGCCAGCAAAGCACCGCCGTAATCGTCGGCGTGGACGGCGCGCACGTCGCCTTGGCGGGGGTAGCCGATCATCACCCAGGGTGCCGCTTGCGTGCTAAGCGCATCGGTGTAGGGTAAAATATCAAGGGTCTCCACCATGATCGCGCCATCAATCACATCGCTGCGCAGCATCCGCAGGCACGCACTCACCGCGTCGAGCGCAGCGCGCGAGGTGGAGAGCAGTAAATTATACTCGTGGCAGTTGGTCTCAGCCTCGATCCCGCGCATAATTTCTAGCAGGTGCGGATCGGCGAAAAGTTCGTCGGAGGTGTAGGGGATGAGCAGGCCCAGGATGTACGAGCGACGCTGGCTCAGGCCGCGCGCGCGCTGGCTCGGCACAAAGCCCGTCTCCGCGATCACGCGCTCGATGCGCGCACGCGTGAGGTCGCTCACGTAAGGCCGATTGTTGAGCACTTTCGAGACGGTGGCCGGTGAAACACCGGCGAGCCGCGCGATTTCGTCGATGGTGGTCATACGCTGCTTGTTGTCGTCATCGCTGGCGACTGTGCCGCCAACGTCGACGACAGCAATCCTGATAGGTGTCAAGCCTTTTTGCGGCTTGTCCTCGTCGTCGTCGGCGTTGACGGCGAAGAAAAAAGAACTACAAACGAAATGCCTTTTTCGGCGTCAGAAAGGCGAATGCCAAAACAATACGTCAGGCAATTATCGCTCGGAAAGCGCTTGCTTAATGTTGAGTAGTAAAGCGGTTTCCGCGAGTATACTACGGCGGTTTAGCTTTGTCAATAGGGGAAAGTAAGGAGAACACTGTGAGCGAGCAGCAACGCCTGGCCGAGGCGCGCGCGGGTGTATTCTGGAAGCAGTGGGGGCCGTATCTCAGCGAGCGTCAGTGGGGGACGGTGCGCGAGGATTACAGCGGCGATGGTAACGCGTGGGACTATTTCAGCCACGATCAGGCGCGCGCGCGCGCGTACGCCTGGGGCGAGGATGGCCTGGCCGGTGTCTCCGACGATGCTTGCCAGCTCTGTTGTGCGGTGGCACTTTGGAATGGCCGGGATGCCATTCTGAAAGAGCGGCTGTTCGGGCTCACCAATGCCGAAGGCAACCACGGTGAGGATGTTAAAGAGTACTATTTCTACCTCGACAGTACGCCAACTCACTCCTGGATGCGCTATCTCTACAAATACCCGCAAGCAGCCTTTCCCTACGCCGATCTCGTCGCAACCAATCGTCAGCGCAATCGTAACGAGATGGAGTACGAGCTGATCGATACTGGTGTCTTTGCCGACGACCGCTACTTCGATGTCTTTGTGACCTACGCCAAAGCTGCACCCGATGATCTGCTGATCGCGATCGATGTAGTTAACCGTGGCCCCGACGCGGCCGAGCTGCATCTGCTGCCGCAGCTATGGTTTCGTAACAGCTGGTCGTGGGCGAGCAGTGTTGTGCCGCGCCCGCTGATCAGACGAATGGGCGACGCAGTTATGCCGGTGATCGCTGCTATTCACCCGGTGCTCGGCGGCTACTACCTCTACAGCGAAGTGCCTGCGCCGCTGCTCTTCACCGAAAACGAGACAAATTGCGAGCGCGTTTTCGGGCGACCGAACCGGTCGCCGTATGTCAAAGATGCCTTTCACGAGTTTGTCGTCAACGGCAACGAAGCAGCCGTTAACCCGGCGCAGACGGGCACGAAAGCCGCTGCACACTATCGGCTACAGCTTGCGGCGGCGAAACACAGACGATCCGGCTACGCCTGTGTAAGGTGGTACCGGCGCGGTTCGAACGTGGGGCTGAAGTCAGGAGTCAGGAGTCAGAAGTTGGAAGCACAAGTGGAACCGAGAGCAATGCTTCCACGTTCACCAGTGTGCTTTTTGGTGCGGCTTTCGATGCAGTTTTTCAGCAACGGCGGGCCGAGGCCGACGCGTTCTATCAGCAGCTGATGCCGCCCGCGCTCGGCGACGACGATCGGCTGATCGTCCGCCAGGCGCTAGCCGGTATGCTTTGGTCGAAGCAGTTCTTCTACTACAATGTGGCCGATTGGCTTAAGGGCAACGGTGTCGACCCGGCGACTACGCCGACGAAGCGCATCATGGAGCGCAACCGCGCCTGGTTCCATATGATCAACGCCGATATCATCTCGATGCCGGATAAGTGGGAGTACCCCTGGTATGCGGCCTGGGACTTGGCCTTCCACTGTATTCCGTTGCATATGGTCGACCCGGATTTTGCTAAGCAGCAACTGGAGCTTATGCTCGGCCCAAACTATCTGCACCCGAACGGCCAGATCCCGGCTTACGAATGGAATTTTAGCGATGTCAACCCGCCAGTACACGCCTGGGGAGTCTACCAGATCTTTAATGACGAGCAGCAGCGCGGCCTGGAGCCAGATTACGCCTTCTTACAGCGCTGTTTCCCCAAGCTGCTGATGAATTTTACCTGGTGGGTGAACCGCAAAGATCGCACAGGCGCGAATGTGTTTGAGGGCGGCTTCCTCGGCCTGGACAATATCGGCGTTTTTGATCGCAGCTCGCCGCTGCCCACCGGCGGCTACCTGGAGCAGGCCGATGGCACGGCCTGGATGGCCTTTTATGCTCAGCTGATGATGCGGATGGCGCTAGAGCTGACAGCGGTGGATGCTAGCTACGAGGAGATGGCGATCAAGTTCTTCGAGCACTTCCTGTGGATCGTCTCGGCGATGGATCGCATCGGCGATAATGCCGACGAGTTATGGGATGAGGAAGACGGCTTTTTCTACGATGTGCTGCGGCTGCCGAACGGTGCGGCGGTGCGCATCAAGGTGCGCTCGATGGTGGGGCTGCTCGCGCTGGCGGCTTCGGCGGTGGTGCCGCAAGCCCTGATTGATCGCGCGCCGGCACTGGTGGAGCGTGTGCGCTGGTTGGCGGCGCAGCGCCCCGAGCTGGTGGCGAACTTGCCCACGCTCGATGTGCCGGGCAAAAACGGCACACGGCTGCTCGCCGTACTCGACGAGCGCAAGCTGCGGCGGGTGCTGGCCTATATGCTCGATGAAAACGAGTTTTTAAGCGATTACGGCATTCGTGCGCTGTCGCGCTTTCATCGTGATAACCCGTATGTATTCTACGTCGGCGCGAACAGCTATCGGGTCGACTATGAGCCGGCCGAGAGCAGCAGCGGCCTGTTCGGCGGCAATTCCAACTGGCGCGGCCCGGTCTGGATGCCGGTGAACGGCCTGCTGGTGCGGGCACTGGTGATTCTGTATCAGTATTACGGCGATGATTTTACTGTCGAGTGCCCGACTGGCTCCGGCCAGCACATGCACCTTGGCCAGGTTGCGGTGGAACTCGTCAGACGACTCAGCGCAATCTTTCGCCGCGACGAACACGGGCAGCGCCCAGTTTTTGGTGCGATCGATCTGTTTCAGAACGATCCACACTGGCGCGATTATCTGGCCTTTTACGAATACTTTCACGGCGATAACGGCGCGGGCATCGGGGCCAGTCATCAGACAGGCTGGACGGGCCTGCTAGCACGGCTGATGGTATCGGCGGCATAAAAAAGACACCGTAGCGGCGCAGCATGCCGCGCCGCTACGGGTCTTTATGTCAGCGAGCGCAGCAGCAAAGCGAGGCGAATTTGGACTGCGTCGTCGAAGCGGCGCGGATCGAGGCCGGTAAGCGAGGCGACCTTGTCGAAGCGATAGCTAAGGGTGTTGCGATGGATCGCGAGCCGCGCGGCGGCGACGGAGGCATTGCAGTTGGCGGCAAAGAAGATGCTCAGCGTTGTGATCAGATCGTGCTCGTGATCGAGCGGGCTAAGCAGATGGGCAGCGAGATCGCGTTTGGTGCTTTCATCGGCGAGGCCAATAAAAGCTGCCACGCCTAAACGGTCGAGACGTGAACCAGGCCAACGCCATAAAAGCGGCAGCCCAACTCTAGGGCGGTGCGGGCATCCTGGTAGGAGTGCGCAAGTCCGACAATACCAGGGTGGTAGCGCCCGATACCAATGCTGACATCGACCCCGGTGTCGCTGCGCAAGCGCTGCAGAAGCCCTTCGCTGGCGCGACGTAAGGCGTGCAAGTTCGTCCACGAGGCTCCGAGTGTCCCTGGCGGGTCGGAGTTGTCGACCCAGGGTGCCAGGTTACGTGTGTTGCTGGCTTTAAGAATGGCGATATGGCCATCGCCGATATAGGCGCAGATCGTATCGTCTGGAAGATGAAAGAAATGCACTACGCTGCCGATTACGCTGTCTGCGCGCTGTTGAATGTGTTCGTCGCTGGCGCTGGGGAAGCCTTGCAAAATGTAGGCAGCGGCGTTAATCAAGATGACAGCGCGCGGCTGATTCAAATCCATGCCGAGCAAGTGGGCCTCGGCAAGTATAATCGCCTCGTTGGTGATAAGGTTCAGTAACAAGTCGTGGACGAGGCGATCCTTGCGATGTTTTGTGTTCTGGCTATGGCTATCGATGAGCCGACCAACGACGAGCTCGGCGAGCGCTTGAACGAGGTGCGGGGGAGTTCTATTCGCTTCGTTGGGCAAGCCGATAATCAACTGGCCAAGCTGACTGCCAAGCCGCATCGGCACCGTTACAGCCCCGCTGTCGCCTGTATAGCTCGCTCCCTCGCTGAAGCGGTCACTACTTGCGAGCACCACACCACGCATATCGATCACGCTGACCGGCGCATCCAGCAGTTCACCAATCCGAGCGATGGCGGCACGCGCCATTTCCTCTAAAGATTTGGCACGCCGGTCAGTTGAAGTTTCAAGCAGCCGTAGGGTATGGCGCTGCGGGAGGCCGTGACTCCATTCCGTAAGTGAAGAGACGCGGCGCGCTGCACTGGTAGTATTGCCCCCCGGCTCCTGGGCGCGGGTCTCTTCGCGTGGGTAGCTCATACAGCTTTGCTCTCGCCGACAGCGCGCTCGTGGTGCCCAACGTATCTTTCCAGCAGATGGCCAAAGAGCTGTGTCGCATTATGCTGGCGGTCGATAACGGTGGTTGGCAGCCCAAGGTGATACGTCCCGCTCGGCAGGATACCGCAGCCGCCGTAGGTTGCAAGCAAGAGCCACTGCACCACGACCTCCTCGCCAGCGTGTTGAGCTGGCAGCATGGGCCAATAGCGAAAAGCACCGACTGCATCGAGCTTGGCACGATCGAAGAGCACATTTGCCCCGCCAACCCAGGCGATTTTATAGCGTCGCACTTCGCCAGCGGTGCAGTAGCGCTGTTCTAGATGCAGCGGGTTGGCAGCATTATTAACTTTGTGCCGATCCCAGGGCACTGTTTCTGGTGTAAACGGCTCGGCCACCACCGGCCCCCTGCCAAAATTCGACCATATGCTGATGCGGGCGTACGTCGGTGAGATAGCCCAGACCAGTGGCAGGCAGCCGACAAAGCCGCAGCCATCGGTTTGCAAGACACGCAGCATACGCTCCAACACCGGCGGATCAAGAATCACATCGTCGTCGATGTAGTGGACATAAGGGGCCGTGCTCTGGTCGAGCAAAAACTGGCGCTGCTCGGCGAGGCCATGTGCCGGAAGATGGCGTATGAGGCGCACCCGATGGCCGTGCCATTCTAGCGCCTGAGCAAGAGTTTGAATCTCAATGCTATCGAGATAAGCCTCATCGGTAGGTGTCTGATCTGAGACGATCACATCGAAATCACGATATGTCTGCCCGAGCAAGCTTGTTAATACGATAGCTAGCCCAGTTTTGCGGCGGTAGGTCGGGATCAACACATCGATCGTGGCCATCGATTTCTCCTCTAGGAAATGCGGACATTGTTGATTGCTCCACAGACTTGTGATGCGCAATTTGTGACCACGTCCCGGTGCAGCAGCGGCGGGCTATGAGGCGGGAGGCGCGCTGAAGCGGGCTAGAGACCTGTTTTAATAGTTGTGGTGCAATAGCTATGCCGCTGCTTGCGACGATACTGCCGGTTCACGGGTTTCTTTTCGCTGGCGTACGAAGCGCCTGTGCATATGCACAGGCGCTTCGTGCATAGCACACCTGTTTTTTGGGCAGATGCCCGATGCGCCTGATTGGCTCTACAGGTACGATGCTTTTGAAAGGTTATTGTTTGTCGCGGTTTGTTG
>JAAUTF010000265.1 GCA_012031775.1 Candidatus Altimarinota bacterium
TTGCTCGACTCCCTATCAGGGCACAAACCTTCTGCTCGACGCCGCTCGCCTGCTATGCGCACGCCAGCCCGATGTGCATTTCCTGATTATGGGTCACCCCGATCCGGCGAGCTATCGCCAGTACGCCACAGCGCTCGGCATCGCCGACCGAGTGACGCTGCCGGGCCGCATCATTACCGCGATCTGCACAGTTATCTCGCGCTCGGCGATGTGGCCGTAGCTCCGAAGATGAGCCTGACCGAGGGTAACGGCAAGATCAGCAATTACATGGCGATGGGGCTGCCAACAGTAGCTTTCGACACGCCGGTAAGCCGCGAAATCCTCGGCGATCTCGGTATCTATGCGCGCCTTGGCAGCGCCGACGATCTAGCAGTTAAGTTGGAAGAAGCCCTCCAAAACAGAGCGCTGGCCACCCGTCTCAGCGCGGCTTTACGCGCTCGCGCCGTGAGCGACTTCTCCTGGGAACGCGCCGCGTGCCAGATCGAAAACATTTATCGTGCGGTGATCGAGCCGCAGACCACAGAGCCAGAGCGAAAAGCAGAGAGCAGAGAGCAGAGAGCAGAGAGCAGAGAGCAGACAACAGCGGGCTAGAGCGGGGAACCGAGGAACAAACGGACAAAACGTTACCATTTAAAAAGGAGGCAGGGATGAAGCTCGGCTTTTTCACGGCGGCGCTCGGCCAGCTCTCGCTGGAGCAGGTAGCCGATTGGGCTGCGGCCAACGGGTTTGAAGCGCTGGAGGTTGCCTGCTGGCCCTCGGGTGCGGGCAGCGCCCGGCGCTACGCTGGCGTCTGTCATATCGATGTCGAGACGCTTGACGATGTCGGCGCGGAACGCATCCGCAGTATGCTCGCTGCGCGCGATCTCTCGATCTCTTCGCTCGGCTTCTACCCTAACCATCTCGATCCAAACCCAGAGACGCGCGCCGCCGTTAATGCCCATCTCAAGAAAGTTATCGACGCTGCCCAGAAACTCGGGATTGGCGTGGTGGGCACCTTCGTCGGGCGCGATAAAACGAAGAGCCTGCCAGAAAATCTCCAACTCTTCAGCCAGGTCTGGCCAGAACTCGTGTCCTATGCGGGCGAGCGCGGTATCAAGATCGCGATCGAGAACTGCCCGATGATCTTCAGCTACGACGAATGGCCGGGCGGCACCAATCTGGCCAGCACGCCCGCGATCTGGCGCGAAATGTTCCGTATCATCCCCGATGCTAATTTCGGCCTCAATCTCGACCCCTCGCACCTTGTCTGGCAGATGATCGATTACGAGCGCTGCGTCTACGATTTTAAAGATCGCATTTTCCACGCCCACGCCAAAGACATGGAGATTCGCCGTGACGGACTCTACGAAAACGGTGTGCTTTCACTGGGGATGGGCTGGCAAGTGCCGCGGCTACCCGGGCTCGGCGAGGTGCGCTGGGATCGTTTTATCGCCGCGCTCTATGCCGTCGGCTACAACGATGTGTTGAGCATCGAGCACGAGGATCGCAAGTTCGAGGGTTCCGAAGAGTTGGTCAAGCGCGGCTTTCTTATCGCGCGTAACGTATTGAAACCGTATCTCGTCTAGAACAGCCAGAAACCAATGAACCAGCGGTTAAAGAAACAGCCGCTGCACTTACCCTAGATGCGGGTAACTCTCCGCTCGCCGACTCCACCCGTTAGCAGCACTTCTAAACCTTGCTGAAGCGTCGCGCGGGTTTCGAGGCCGTCGAGACTGACGCCAAGGCCGACAAGCGCTTGAGCTACTTCGGGGCTGATGCCAACAAGCAGCGTGCGCGCACCGAGCATAGCCAGCGCATCGGCAGTGCTGATAAAGATCCGCCCGATGTACGTGTCGATCACTGGCACACCCGTGACATCCAGGATGACAGCGCGGGCGTTCGAGTCTTCCACAGCGTGCAGAACGCGCGACAGCATATCCTGCCCGCGCTGTGTGTCGAGCGCCCCCACCAGCGGTACAACCAGCACATCGTCGCGTATCGGGATGATCGGCAGTGCCATCTCGCTCAGCACCGCTGCCAACTGCTTCTGCGCGTGCAGAGCCTGCGAAAGCTCTTCGGCCTGCGCGCGCTGTAGCCCTAGCGCTTGCTCAAGCTCAATCGTGCGTTCACGCACCCGCTCTTCGAGTACCACGTTGCTTTGCTCAAGCAGCGTCGCCGTATGCTTCAGATCGGTCTGCGAGCGTTGCAGTTCACTAAAAAACCGCACAATGCTCGTGCTGTTTAGCAGGCCGACCAGCGTTGTAAAGCCGAGTAACACTACGGCTGGCCCACCACTATTGCGCACAATTATTGGCGTGATACCCCAGGGATTGCTGAACAGCAAGAGCGCCAATACCAACCCCATGATCAGGCCTGTCAGTAGCACGCCAATCGGTCGAACCGTGGCGATCGCTAGCAACACCGGAATAATCGTCATGAAGATCAGCTCAAGCGATGGAATGGTAAACCCTACTACCAGCGTCGCCAATATCGCCGATCCAAGCATCAACATCGCCCCAACGCCTGGCCGACCCTGGCGCGCTAACCAGAATGTTGTTGTATGGACTGCGAAGTTTACACTTGCTGCGACCAGTACGCTGGTAAAAACGGTGGTGCCAGCCGCGAGCACGATAAACAGCACCATCACCAGAACCATCAAAATCGATAAAATGATGACATTGCGCCCGCGCCGCTGAACCTCTGCGTCGCTGCTGTTGACCCGCAGTAGCTCGTTCATTCTGCCTTTTCCTCTGGCCTTGAACAGGGCTTCAGAAAGAGGTTTTGTGCATGCCAGGTTTTTTGGCCGCTTTGCCGCCAAAAGCCTTATACCCACAGCGCCTTCCTAAACCCTGTCTTATGTCTTAACTAAAAGTATACCAGAGAGCTGCGCAGGGTAATTACCATCTGACGTGCTATAATCAATCCTATCAAAGAATTCACAGGGCGCGCCGAACCCCGTAGTTCAATCTCTACGACGCGTCTCCTGTGTCAAACAGATAGGGAGCCGCCCCCATGGCGAACAGTTTTGGTGCCCGTTCTACACTCCGTGTGGCCGACCGCGACTATGAGATGTACCGCCTTGATGCGCTACAAAACCACTGCGGAAGCCTGAGCCGCCTGCCCTTTTCCTTGCGCATTCTACTTGAAAATCTGCTACGCACCGAGGATGGCAGCGCCGTCACCACCGATGATATTCTCGCCCTGGCCAATTGGCAGCCGCGCGACACGCCGATGCGCGAAGTCGCTTTCACTCCGGCACGTGTCATTCTCCAAGATTTTACCGGCGTGCCCTGTGTTGTCGATCTCGCGGCGATGCGCGATGCGATGGCCGCGATGGGCGGCGACCCGAGCTTGATCAATCCGCTTCAGCCGGTTGAACTGGTAATCGACCATTCGGTGCAAGTTGATGCCTACGGGAGCGAAGCAGCACTGCTGATCAATCGCGAGCTGGAGTTCGAACGCAACCGTGAGCGCTACGCTTTCTTGCGCTGGGGCCAGACGGCGTTTCAGAATTTTAAAGTTGTGCCGCCCGGCAATGGCATTGTGCATCAGGTGAATTTAGAGTATCTGGCGCGCGTCGTCTTTACCTCGGATGAGAACCCGCGCACCAGCGGCCCCACGCTTGCCTACCCCGATACGCTTGTTGGCACCGACTCACACACCACTATGATCAATGGACTCGGCGTACTTGGCTGGGCGTCGGCGGTATCGAGGCCGAAGCAGCCATGCTCGGCCAGCCGCTCTCGATGTTGATCCCGCAGGTTGTTGGCTTCAAACTCACCGGCAAGCTGCGCGAAGGTGCCACCGCCACCGATTTGGTGTTGACCGTCACCGAGAGGCTGCGCAAGAAAGGCGTGGTGGGCAAGTTTGTCGAGTTCTTCGGCCCCGGCCTGAGCGAGCTGCCGCTTGCCGATCGCGCCACGATCGCCAATATGGCCCCCGAGTATGGCGCAACCTGTGGTATCTTCCCGGTTGATGCCGAGACGCTGCGCTACCTGCGCTTCACCGGTCGCCCCGAATGGCGCGTTGCCCTGGTCGAGGCCTATATGAAGGAACAAGGCCTCTTCCACGACGCAAACACGCCCGACGCTGAGTACAGCGATACGCTCGCGCTCGATCTAAGCACGGTCGAGCCGAGCGTGGCTGGCCCCAAACGCCCCCAGGATCGCCTGCGCCTGGCCGACATCAACGCCAATTTTCACGATACCGTCGATACCATTTTGAACGGCGGTGTGAAACCCGCGCCGCCAATGGTGCAGCGCTGGGAGGGCGAGGGCGGCAGCCCACCCGATGTCGAAGCACATATTACCGGCGGTGCCTCCGCACTGCTCGATTACGCCAACACGTCAGTCGCGGTCGCGGATGCCGAGTACGGCCTGCACCACGGCTCGGTGGTGATCGCGGCGATCACCAGCTGCACCAATACCTCCAACCCCTCGGTGATGCTCGCCGCCGGCTTGCTGGCGAAGAAAGCCGTCGAGCATGGTCTCGAATCGAAGCCTTGGGTGAAGACCTCGCTCGCCCCTGGTTCGAGAGTGGTGACGGCCTACCTCGACAAGGCCGGGCTCAGCCCCTACCTCGATACGCTGCGCTTCAATACCGTTGGCTACGGCTGCACGACCTGCATCGGCAACTCCGGCCCACTACCGGCGGAAGTCTCCGCCGCAGTGGAAACCGGCAGCCTGGTGGTGGCCTCGGTGCTCTCGGGCAATCGCAATTTCGAAGGCCGCGTGCAATCTGAAGTCAAAGCGAACTACCTGATGTCACCGCCGCTGGTGGTGGCTTATGCACTGGCCGGGCGCATCGATATCGATCTTAACAGCGAGCCGCTCGGCAGCGGCAACGATGGCCAGCCGGTATATTTGCACGACATCTGGCCGAGCCAGGCAGAAGTCAGCAGCACCATCGCCAGCGCTATTCAGTCCGACATGTACGAGAAAAGTTACGCGGGTGTGTTTGTGGGCGACGAGCAATGGGAAAATCTTGATGTGCCCACCGGCGATCGTTTCGCCTGGGATGCGTCCTCGACCTATGTGCGCCGTGCGCCATATTTCGACAACATGCCCGCCGATCCGCCGGAGCATGTCAGCGAGATCAGCGGCGCGCGTGTGCTGGCGGTGCTCGGCGACAGCATCACCACCGACCATATCTCGCCTGCCGGCAGCATCAAGGCCAAGTCGCCCGCCGGCCAGTACCTGCTGGAGCACGGCGTGGAGACCAAGGATTTTAACAGCTATGGCTCGCGTCGCGGCAACGACGAGGTGATGGTGCGCGGCACCTTCGCCAATGTGCGGCTGCGCAACCAGCTCGCGCCCGGCACCGAGGGCGGCTTCGCGCCCTACTTGCCGACCGGCGAGATCATGCCGCTCTACGACGCCGCCATGCGCTACAAGGCCGACGGCACGCCGCTGGTGATCCTGGCGGGCAAGGAGTACGGCAGCGGCTCCTCGCGCGATTGGGCGGCAAAGGGGCCGTATCTGCAAGGCGTTAAAGCGGTGATCGCCGAGAGCTTCGAGCGCATCCACCGCTCGAACCTCGTGGGCATGGGCGTCATCCCGTCCTCTTCGGTGAAGAGGGCATGAGCTGGCAGAGTCTGGGCCTGAAGGGTGACGAACTCGTCAGCATCAAGGGCCTGGCGGAAGCGCGCCCGCGCCAGATGATGGAGCTCGAGATCACCTCCGCCGATGGCAGGCCGTCCCGCACCATCCCGGTGATGTGCCGCATCGATACGCTGGACGAGGTGGAATACGTGCGCAACGGCGGCATCCTGCACTACGTGCTGCGCCAGCTGGCCGCGTAGCGTCGTGTCAGGAAGGGCGGGCGCTTGCGGGCGCCCGCCCCGCTATTTTCGGAACTCCGAGTCATCGCTTTTGGCAATGATTTACGCTGGACGTTAATCGTACATTCACGCACACGAGCCGTCATGATCTTGAGCTACAGGGGTAAACGGACGGAAGCGTTCGCCAGCGGCGCATTCGTCCGGGAGTTCCAGGGCTTTGATCGACAGGCTTGGAAGCGCCTTGAAATTCTCGAAGCTGCCATCAGTCTCGCCGAACTGGGGCAGTTGCCGAGCAATCGGCTTGAGGCGCTGAAAGGCGACCGAGCGGGGCAATACTCGATCCGCATCAACATGCAGTGGCGGATATGTTTCGAGTGGCCCTATGGCGCGGCGGGACCTTCAAAGGTTGAGATTGTGGATTACCATTAAGAAGGGATCAAACGTGAACCGTCCCGCCATTCATCCTGGCGAAATCCTCGCCGACGAGCTCGTGGAGCTTGGCATCACGCCGACGGAGCTCTCCCGGCAGATCAACGTCCCTCCCAATCGCATTACCCAGATCATCAAGGGGAAGCGTAGCGTTACGGGCGATACCGCCTTACGTCTCGGCCACTGGTTCGGCACAAGCGCGCAATTCTGGCTCAACCTCCAGAGCGCGTATGATATCCGCCTTGCCGCGCAAACAGCAGGCGCTGAGATCGCCTCTCTCCCCCAGAAGGCCGATCGCAACAATCCAATCCTCACCCTGAGGCGCCCCGCAGGGCCTCGAAGGGTGACCGCGGTTGGTGCCGGTCAGCGCCCGCCGAACCATCCTTCGAAGGCTCGGCTGCGCCTCGCACCTCAGGATTGTCTGTTGTGATTTGTGCTTGAATAGGCGGGAAGCCGGCATGCCGGTCCCCGGGTCGGCCACCGGGACCGGCGGTGCCGGGCTCCCGTCTCAGGATCGGTCCGCTTGCGGCCGCACTCATCGTGGGCACCCGGCACCCCGGCTTCGTTCGCTTGTTGACTTGAATGGGACGCCTCGCGGCGCGCCCGAAGACAATCCGAAGCAGGATCACCATCATGCCCCAGCCTGACCGCAGGATCGAGACCGTCATCGGCATCGACGTCGCCAAGAAGAGCGTCACGATCCATGACAGCCAGACCAACAAGACCTTCTCCGTGGCCAACACGGTCGAGGCCCTCACCAACGCCCTCACGCCCTTGCGAGACAGGGAACTGGCCGTCTGCGAGGCCACCGGCGGCTATGAGGACACGCTGCTGTGCGTCCTCCACAGCCTCGATATCCCCACGCATCGCGGCGACGGCGGCAAGATCAGCGCCTTTGCCCGCTCCCTCCAGCGCGCCAAGACTGACCGCATCGATGCACGGATGCTGGCCCGCTACGGCGCCGAACGCGGCCACATCCTGCGCCGTCACAGCCCCGCCGACCCCCCGACTCCTCGCCCTGACAGCCCTGGCCCGGCGCAGGATCGACCTCGTCGAGGCCCGCAAGATCGAGCGGACACGCGCCGGTGGACCCAGGGCCCACCTCATGAAGGGCTCGCACCAGCGCGCCATCGCCTTCCTCGACAAGGAGATCGAGCGCCTCGATGCCGCCATCAAGGCCCTCTTCAGCAAGGCACCGGAACTGGCCGCCCGCAAGGCCGCGCTCGAAACCATTCCCGGCATCGGCCATGCCACCGCCACCAAGCTGCTGGCCCTGCTCCCCGAGCTCGCACCCTGTGCCGCCGAAGCGCCGCCGCCCTTGCCGCCGTGGCGCCCCACCCGCGCGACAGCGGACAGGCCAACCCGGCACGCAGCACCGCAGGAGGCGGGCGGAGGATCCTCCGCCCGGTCCTCTTCATGGCCGCCCTGACCGCCGCCCGCGGGAAAAGCAAGCTCGCCGACTTCTACAAAAAGCTCGTCGCAAACGGCAAAACAAACGCCTCGCCCTCGTCGCCACAATGCGCAAGATCGTCGTCATCGCCAACGCCAGACTCGCTCACATCAACTGACTTGATGAGGTCCCGTGGCTCCCCGCGCC
>JAAUTF010000266.1 GCA_012031775.1 Candidatus Altimarinota bacterium
CTCGTGACCGTGACACGGGGAGGTCGCACGATGAGACCCCATCCACGATTGCGCCTGCAGAACGGCCTGATCATTGAACTGATCGCGCTCAGGCAGGAACGCCACACCATCAACGATCGCCTGGAGGGGCTGCCGACCCAGGAATCTGCAACCGCCGCGCTGGATCGGGTGCTTGCACGCGCACATGCGCTGCTCGATCACCCGGCGTACCTCATTCCACCTGTCTTTCAACCGTTGGCGTGGGATGCAAACTACCCCTATCCGTTTGGCCGTCCGGCGCTGCTTGCGGATGTGCTGTGTCACGGCACCTTCGTTGCCCGCGAGCGCGGTGCCACGTCAAGCTGCGTGATTATCTGGCTACAAGCGCGCTTTGCACTGCCCATTGCGGGCGACATTATCGCCCATATCCGTCAGATCGCATGGTCACGCGCTGCACACGTGCGACCCGATCTGCCTGAGCCATAAGTTCCTTCGGACGATGGTCGCTCGGCATTAGCAGTGTGTCTACGCGCCGAATACGTGATCGACGGCCACGCGCACATCCGGGAGCACGCGCGAGGTAGCGTGATCGCCCCGCCGAAACAGCCCGTGCGTGACATAGTGGTCACCGTCAAGCGTGAGCACGGTAATCGTTGCGTCGAGTGGGTTGACGATCCAATACTCAGGGATCTGCGCTTCGGCATAGTCGCGCGGTTTTTCTTTGGTGTCGCGCTGCGGATGATCGGCGGCTGACCACTTCCACCACCAGATCCGCGCCAAGCCAGTAGTCGGGCTGCGCCCGTGGGTCATCGATATCCAGCACCAGCAGCAGATCTGGCTCGCGGAACTTGCCAGGCCGCACCTGCACCCGGAGCGGTGCAAACAACACTTCCCCACCGCGCGGGCGAATCAGCGCAACGAACAGCTCATAGAGCAGCGCGACCAGCCGTTGATGGGCACGGGTTGGCATGGGGAGCACCTCGATAACGCCATCGGTAAACTCGATGAGATGATTCGTCTGCTTGCTCAGCGTAAGATATTGCTCGACACTCCACAGGCCCTGGAGCGGTTCAAGCGCCAGGTCGAGGCCATCGACGGCACGAACCATCCGCAGGTCGTGGGCGTGGGTATCCGTTGTCATATCGCACCCCCTCTGTGAGCCGCTACCGCTACGTCCAGTATACCCGGCCCGCATGCTAGCAGCAATCCCGTTACCGCTGTCGTGCGCTCTGCACAGCCTAGACCGGTTACACCACGAGAAGACCACGCCGCGCCATGTACCACTTCGTATCTACCTGGAGCAACCATATCGGTACACACACGATGTCCGGAGTTTCATGCCGGTGCTGTTCGGTACCCCAGCGTGCGCCGCGACGACCTGCGCCATCCGCCGCTGGCTGCGTGCGATGTACGAGTGCTGATCGCTCAGATACACCTGATGGCAGCGCAGCGCCTCGTGCAGGAGCCGCAGCGCCTGCCGCCCATGTCCCTGCGCCAGGCGCAGCATCCCGAGATGGCTCAGGGTATTCGCAGTGCTGCCGCAGCAGTGCCTGCCTCCGCCAACGTGCTACAATAACGTGAATCAGTGAAAGGGAGGATCGTAATGCGCACACCGTTGCCGGGCAGAAACCCGTAGCTCGAGGCGGCTGAACTGTGGGAAGATGTGCATGCCAATCTGGCGACCGAGCTGCGCGCACAGCTCCAACCCCAGCTGATACCGCACTATGCCACTTATGAAGACATCGCCATCGATGCGGTAAGCGCCATCACGCCTAATGGTGCGGTGCTGCTAGTTGGTTAGCCCTGCCCGGGGATGGCCGTAGTTAGCAGCAGCGCACGACGGCGAGGACGCGCGCACAGCTCGCCTGAAGCAGCCGCTGCACGGCGACACGCTTGAGATTACAGCGGGAGGTATACGACGCGATTTTCGACATCCTCGCGCTCACCAACGATTCCAAGTAATTCCAAATCTTTCACGCATTAGCCAATTGCCAGCGCGCCCTGTTGCTGACGGCGTTGTGCCTCTATCAATAAGTCCTCATCTTGGGAAAATAATACACGCGCGAGTTCGGTGGCACGTGTCGACAGGCCAGGATCTTCAAACGTATGGGCGTTGTCTTCGTAGGCCGTTATAACATCGACACCACGCAGACGCAGCCCCACGGTGATTGTTCGTGGAATATGATGATCCATATACAATTTAAGCATGCGGTTGTTGCCGGTACCGCTCGATTTTGTCCTGGAGGAGCATCTGGTCGGCGTTAGCGCGCATCGCTGCAACGATGGCCGCCCGTTGGGCCATGTCTGCGTCAAGTGCAACCTGATGATCCCAATAGTACGCGAGGGCCGAATGGATTTTTCCTAACGAGAGATAGGGATGCTGGAAATGCAGTTCTTCTGGGCTCCATCCATACGCCTGTGTTTCACGCACTAATTCGATCACTTTCGTGGTTGTTCCAGCAATCAGCGGAACGCCCTCAGCGATGAGAATGATATGTTCGTAGCGCGTTTCTGTTAAAGACATACGCTTTTCCTTCCCTCAGTTTTTATAGATCATCGGCGGCTTCAGTATACCATTCAGTTTGTGAAGAAGACGGTGATCTAGTACGTGGCGTCGCCACGTGCGACGCGCATCACTCGCCTGAAGCAGCCGCTGCACGGCGGCCTCCGGCGCGACACCCGCATCTAGCTCAGGCAGCACTTACGTCGCGAGACACCCAGGTTGAGCCACCCTACGCGCGGCATCGCCAACTGGGCGAGATCCGCAAGCACGGCGGCGATGATTGGGGTTGCTGGCGCTTCCATCGCACGTGCGCTCGCACATACCTATGGACAATCACGCGCTGCGGGCTGACGCAGCACAGGCAGATACTGCGTCGTCGCGCCCCTGACGGTGAGCACCACCCGGCCCGCAATGCCCCGGTCGGCCAGAAAGACATCATCCGTTCCATTCGTATCACCGGGTACGAGATTGGCCGACGGCGTGTGAAAAACGATGAAGCGCCCATCCGCCGAGAGCGCGTTGGCCGTCGCGCCGCCGTTGTATTCGCGTCCCTCCGTATTCGTCGGGATGATCCGCGTTGTCGTCTGTGTCACCAGATCACGCACGAAGACATCGGCGTCTTCCACGTCATCGGTAACCAGCGTGCCGGCAAACGACATAAAACTGAGGTAGCGCCCATCCGCCGAAAAGCCGGGGCCGCCCCCGCCCCAGCGTGTAGTATGCCCCGTCGTATCGACGGTGACGAGCGTGGTCGTCCGTGTGCGTAGATCGCGCACGAAAATATCCTCACTCGTGTTCGTATCGTTCGGCGCCAGCGTATTGTCGCGCGACAAAACGCGACGCGCTGACCATCAGCGGAGAGCGCTGGCCCACCTTCAGCCGCGCTGCTCTGGCGCCCGTCGCTCGCCACGGTGACCAGGGTCGTCGTGTTGTGCGCGAGGTCGCGCACGAACACATCCGCGGTATTGTTACGGTCGTTGGGCACGAGGTTGCTCGCGCCGGCATAAAACGCCACCCGACAGCCGTTGGCGGCGATGACCGGGTAGCGCGAGCGACTATTGCCCTGCGTGCCATCGTGCGCGAGCGAGACGCGCTCGATCGTCGCTGTCTGACGGTCGTAGACAAACACATCGGGGGAATCATTCGTATCGTGCGGCACCAAATTGCTGGCAAACGAGGCAAAGGCGATCAGATTGCCATCGGCGGATAGCGAGGGCGTTTCAGACCAGTCATTGCCGATCACCCCATCTGGAGCCACGGACACGAGCGTGGTCGTCTGCGTGCGCCGGTCGCGCAGGTAGATATCGACGCGATAGTTGGTCTCAGCGGGATGAAGATTGTGGGCAGCCGAGGAGAAGACGACAACCTGGCCGTCCGCCGAGAGTGCAGGCCCCCAGGAGTCCTCATTGCCCGCATGGGTATAGTTACTCATCGAGACACGGCTTGTTTCCCCGGTTCGCCGATCGTGGACAAAGACGTCATGCCGCTGATTGGTATCGCCAGGCACGAGGTTATTGGCACCGGAGTCAAAAGCGATGACGTGGCCATCTGGCGTGATGACCCCGGCACCGGAGCCACCGTTGGCCTGGCCACCATCGCTCCGCACCGAGATGCGCCGGAACACCGGTATCGGCCCATCCGCCGCCCGAAAGGCGAAGCCATCAAGCACACCTGAATCGCCATCGTGGCGATAGGCGATGCGTCCGGCGTTGATCTCCGCCTGGGTGACTACATCCCCCACCGCCAGCACGGTGTCATCGCGGAGCAGGGTGCCGTGGCTGGGCAGCGCGGTGAGCTCATACCGGAGCCGCGCCGGGGCGGTGTCGGGATCGGTGAGCTGAAGGATCGCGGCGGTCAGCGGCGCGGTTGCGCCTGCTGCCAGGCTGAGGCGTTGACTGCCGACGAGGTGTGGGCTCTGTGTATCTATCTGCGCACGCAGCGGCGTAAGCGTGGCACCGCACAGAAGACCGACGACGAGCAGGATGGTGAAACGGGCGAACGATGAACGGCGGAAGCGGTGCATAGATCCTCTGCTCAACGGTGAAGATGGTTGATGGGTGTCAGTCGCAGTAGACGAGGTCGAACAGAGGTTGTGCCAGACAGCAGCGCGTCATTGTCAACAAAGAAGCGGGTCGTGTCGGATCAGCATTCTCATTATACCAGCCTCATCACACGCCGAGGTGTCCGCCATGCCCAAGCGTCTTCTTCGCCCATGCGTATCGCTGCTGTGTCCTGGTTCTGTTTGTGGCGGCCTTGCCCGCGCGTACAGTCATACTTGTTCCTGCTACCCCAACGCGGCAAGCAAGGCATCGCGCTCCGCACGTGCGGCCTCGCTGAAGGCGTCGAGTTGTGTCCCCTCCAGCAGCTCCAGTTCGACCAAGCGGCGGATCTGCGCTGCCAGGCTGCTGTCGAGCGTTGCGCCCGCTTTGCCTTTTGGGCGCAACGCGATTGCGAGGTTGTCGTCGAGCTGGTGCGCGTAGAACAAGGGTTCCTGTACCAGAGCACGCCCTTCGGTGTTGATCAATGTTTTGGCGTCTTCTGGCACGTTGTGGCGCAGATGGGCGAAGAGCTCGAAGACGCCGATGGCATCGCCGCCGCCGGGTGCATCACCGGCGAGGGCGTCGAGCAGATGCGCCCCGAAGGTGCTGTGCTGCGGGTTGACATGGGAGCGCGCACCGGATTTTTGGCTTGGGCGTGACGAGGAGATGACGACCTGGCCGCCGCCACGCACCAAGGGCTTGTAGAAATCCTCCGGCGGCGCACTGCCCGAGAGCAGGTCGCTCTCCGTGCCGAGCACACGATCGCCGAGGCCGCCCGCGTGGCAGCAGTTGAGGATGACCACCACGCGCCGTGCGTGCCGACGAATGCGGTCGATCGCGGCGTGAAATTCCGTTGCGGTCAGGAGGTTCTGCTGCGCCTTCAGTTGCACATCGTAGGGAAGCAAGGCATACCTCCGCCCAACCCGCTCGCCGTGGCCCGCGAAGAAGATCAAGGCCGTCGCATTAGGTTGCTGCGCCACCTGTGCAGCCAGCGCATCGAGGGCCGTGAGCACCGCCGCGTGGGTCGCCGCCGTGTCGATCAACTCGGTGACCTGCGTGGCGGGGTAGGCGGCGCGTTGCTGGTCGCGCAAGAGACGGGCAAGTTCGCGCGCGTCGTTGGCCGTTGTCCCGTCGGCAACCCGCAGTCCAGAGTCCTGGTAGGCCGCCACGCCGATCAGCAGCGCGTGGCCGAAGGAGAAATGCACGCCGTCGCTGCTGAGGGTGGCATCAAGCATCCGTGGGCGCGTTAGCCTAGCACCAGGTGGACTCGCGGCAGCGGCTCCTGGTACCGAAATCTCACGTTTGCCCTCGCTCAGATCGATCGACCCGATCGTCAGGCCACCCTGGAGGTCGCCGACGATATTGGTACCGATGCGCGCATTTTCACCAAAGTTCTGGGTCACCTGGCGTGACGGCGCAGCGGCAGGCGGGGCAAGGCGCTGCAACGTTGCCACCAGCGCTTGTAGCTCGGAGGTAGCTGCCGCGTCCGCTGCAAAGCGCAGCGCTAGCTGTTCCTGCAGCCGCTGCTGGTTGCTCGGATCCTGCGGCTCGTCCTCGAAGACTGCAAGCGCTGCATCGCCTTGCGATCACCATGAAAGCGTGTGCTCATCAGCTTCCAAAGGCCTTGAAACGCCGTGATCGTCGCATCGGTGGTAGCTTCGCCAATCCGGGCGAGCGCGCCACCGGCGACGAGCGGGGCGATGGCGGTGACCGTATCGCGAGCGAGCATTGTAAGTTGGGACGTGTCCATAGACTCCTCTCTAAAAAACCGCGATTCGCGCCTGTGGCGCGGGCAAGAGTACGCTCCCCCTTGCAACCCCCTGATTGTCCCGCGCTATCCGAGGCTGATCTAGCCATAACGCCTTCCTGACGCCGTGCCACAGAACACAGAACACATAAAAAACCTTACACTTTATGGTGCCGGGCAAGCCGAAACCCAAGGCTGACGATACGATAGACGGGATTGAAGAGGTCGCGGTAGGCCGCGCGCAGGGGGATCGATCGATCGTACCAGGAGCCCCCGCGAATTGTAAAGCGTTTTTGCGCTATCACCTCAGTGGACTCACGCCCATCGTGTGGGTCGTAGGGATACGGCTGATACACACTGCGCGTCCATTCCCAGACATTGCCAGCCATTTCGAGCAAGCCCTCCGGCGTCGTCCCGAGCGGGAAACAGCCGACGGCGCTCGTACCAGTATACTGCGCGTTAAAATTGGCTCGCTCACCATTTGGCTCTTCCGTTCCCCAGGGATAAGGACGGCGCATATTACCGCGCGCTGCAAATTCCCACTCGGCCTCGCTCGGCAGTCGGTAGATAAAGTCATCATCCAGGTGCTGCGTTAGCCAGGCGCAAAAGGCTTGAGCTTCGTACCAGGTGATGCCCACGACGGGATGGTTACGACGCACCTTGCCAACACGTCGGTCTTCCCAAAACTCCGGGGTCACTTTTGTACTGCGCCGTTGCCAGGACTTTAAGCCTGGCGTTTCGTCATCATTCCGCGCGAGCCACACGCGGGCATCCGCACTCCACCACGGCGCATCAGGGTTATAGCCTTCAGCGGCGATGAAGTGCGCATACTGCGCATTGGTCACCGGGTAGCGGGCGAGCGCAAAGCCGGCGAGCGTCAGCGGCTGCGTGTTGATTTCGTCCTCAGGCCACTTCGTTGCGCGGTTTGCCGTGTCTGTATCGCCTTGCTGCAGATAGTACTGCTCATAGGCCTTCCCAGCCTGCGCGGCCTCCTCGGGTGTGCTGCCGATGATAAACGGTGCTTCCGTAAAGGCCACAAAGGCGGCGGTAGATCACACACGCCGGCGTGGATCGCCCACAATGGCGAGGGCGGCACCGCAAGCAACGCGCGCCGGTGCTGGTACCGCCGTCGCGGGTGCTTGCTCCAGCATGGCGCAGGCCTGCACCTGAATGCGCGTATATAAGACCTCCTGCTTCTTAAAGCGTTCTAGCTCGGCAATGGTATCAGCCGCGAGCAGCAGGGCGGTAGCTCGTGCTGCCGGCTGCGCTCCTCGCTCGATCAAGCGCTCAAGGAAGCAGCTGACAGCGCGATTGACTCAGGTAGCCCGCGCAGAGCAGCACCACCTCGCGCCACCAGGGCTCGGCGTAATGATCGAGCAAGTCGTCCCAGCGGTCACTGTCGGCGATATAGCGCGCCGCCAGGAATTCCTGAAACGAGAGATGGCTGAAGCGGTAGACATCGGGCCGCACTTCGTCGAGCAGGCCGACATGCACCGGCAGTTCAGC
>JAAUTF010000267.1 GCA_012031775.1 Candidatus Altimarinota bacterium
GCCGTTGTGGTGGTCAGTGGTGGTGGCTGCGCCGCCGCCACTGACCACCACCAACCCTTGCTGAACCTGGCGTTCGCCAGCACGGTCACGTACTGGCGAACCATGTCTACGTTCATAAGTTCCCAAGTTCTCCACAGGAGCAAACCATGATCCAGATCGCCGAGTATCTCCCACCAACGCCGACCAGGCTCTGGAAGCTCTCGAAGCAGGCCGGTGTCGATTACGCGGTCGGCGGCCTGCCCACAGCTGCCGATTGCGCCGATGGCGGCGCTCCGTGGGATTATCTGCCACTCTTGCGTATGAAGCAACGCTATGAGAGCGGCGGCTTTCAGCTCGCCGTGATCGAGGCGCGCCCGCCTTTGAACCGGGCGAAGCGCGGCCAGGAGGGGCGTGATGCCGAGATCGCCACCGTCTGCGCGCTGCTGGAAAATATGGGCAAACTGGGCATTCCCGTCTGGTGCTATGAATGGATGACCGATTTTAACTGGCTGCGCACCAACCTCGCCACACCCTCGCGCGGTGGCTCGGTCGTCACCAGTTTCGATAATAGCCTGATGCGCGATGCACCACCCACCGCCGAGGGCCCGATCAGCGAGGACGAATTGTGGGAACATTTGCACTACTTCCTGCAGCGCGTGCTGCCGGTGGCCGAAAAGGCCGGTGTGAAGCTCGCCATGCACCCCGACGACCCGCCGCTCTCGCCGATCCGTAGCGTTGGCCGCATTATGCGCAGCGTCGAAAACTACCAGCGCCTGCTCGATCTCGCGCCCAGCCCGATGAACGGCATCACGCTGTGCCAGGGCAATTTTACGCTGATGACCGACGACCTGCCCGCTGTTATCCGCGATTTCGGACGACAAGGCAAGATCTTTTTTGTGCATTTTCGCGATGTTAGCGGCACGCCCGAGCGCTTCGAGGAGACCTGGCACGACGCCGGCAAGACTGATATGCTGGCTTGTTTACGCGCCTATCGCGAGATCGGCTTTGATGGCGTGCTACGCCCCGACCACGTGCCGACCGTGGAGGGCGACAGCAACGAGCACGCGGGCTACTCATCGTTTGGGCGGCTCTACGCCATCGGCTACATCCGTGGTCTGCGCCAGGCGGTGTACGCCGATTCTTTGTGAATTCAGGAGTCAGGAGTCAGAATTCAGAATGGCAGCGCGGAGAACGGCATAGATTTGGTGCAGTTGCAGGTTGCAGATTTGAGATGGCGTTTGCGCCGACGCGAAGCGTTATTGCAGATCTTGCCTGTCGCACTGGGATTGGAATGCCACCCGAGTGCTTCCAATGGCCTAACATATCGCTTGGAGCTGCACTAGACATGCTGTTACACTCCTGCCGTGATGGATGCGTAGCGTAACGCGAATCGTGTGCTCTCGCTTCTGGCTCCTGACTCCTGACTTCTGACTTCTGACATCAAGGAGTACAACATTGACCACCTCAGCGACTGAGACGTCGGCAGCCGTGATGCTGCCTATTCCGCAGGGGCCACACATCGCGCTGCAAATGCCCGCCGAGCCGACCGGAGAAGATCTGCAGTTTGCGCAGCAGCTCGGCCTGGAATACGCCGTGCTCTGGACAGACGGCGACCATGCGGGCTACGATTTTTACGCTAGCCGCCGCGCGCTCTTCGAAGCCGCCGGGATCAAGATCTATGGTTTCGGCAATTGGGATGTGCATAACCAGGATGCCATCGTGCTTAATTTGCCGGGCCGCGACGAGAAGATCGCCCAGTACAAAGACCATCTGCGCGCGCTTGGCCGCGCCGGTATCCCCTACACTACCTACGCCCACATGGCGAACGGCATCTGGAGCACGGCACCCGAGACGACACGCGGCAGCGCACCTGCTCGCGCCTTCGACCTTGATAAGGCCGAGAGCGGCTGGTGGTTCAAACGCAGTTATAGCATGCCGCTTTCGCACGGGCGCGCCTACAGTGAAGATGAACTTTGGGAAAATTTCGCCTATTTTATCCACGAAGTAGTGCCCGTGGCCGAAGAGGCCGGGGTACGCATCGGCATCCACCCCGACGACCCGCCCGGCGTCGATCTGGCCGGTGTGCCGCGCTGCATTTTTGGCAACTTCCAGGGCTACCAGCGTGCGCTGGAGATCGCCAACAGCCCTAACGTCGGTGTCTGTTTCTGCGTCGGCTGCTGGCTCGAAGGCGGCGACTTGATGGGCAACGGCCTGCTCGAATCGATCCGCGCTTTTGCGGTGCAGGGCAAACTCTTCAAAGTTCACTTTCGTAATGTCAGCGCGCCGCTGCCCCACTTTGTAGAAACTTTTGTCGACAACGGCTATCAAGACATGTACACCGCTATGCGCGAGCTGCGCGCGGTCGGCTTTAACGGCGTGGCGATCGCCGATCATATTCCGCAGATGGTCGGCGGCCCACGGGTGAGCACCGCCTATACAATCGGCTACATGAAGGCTATGTTACAGCGCGCCAACGAGGAGTTCGCAGCTATATGAAAATCGCCATCACCGGTGGCAGCGGCGGCATTGGCCGCGCCACCATCGTTCGCGCCCTGAGCGAGGGCCATCGTGTTACCAATATCGATCGCGCGCCGCCGCCCGCCGATCACCCGGCAGCTGACGCCCCCTTTGTGCAGCTTGATGTCACCGACTACGCGGCCTTCGCGGCAGCGCTTGTCGGCCACGATGCGCTCATCCATCTGGGAGCCATCCCGTCGCCCGGCAGCCACCCCGACCACGTCGTACACAACAACAACGTCGTCGGCAGCTATAACGCGCTGCTCGCGGCTGTGAACAGCGGCATCAAGCGCGTCTGTCAGGCGTCCAGCATCAATGCCATCGGCTCGTCCTACAGCCGTGCGCCGCGCTTCGACTACTTCCCGCTCGATGAGGCGCACCCGACCTATAACGAAGATCCCTATAGCCTCTCGAAGTGGATCTGCGAGCTACAGGCCGACTCGATCGCGCGGCGCTATGACGATATGGCTATCGCCAGCCTGCGCTTTCACTGGGTGATCGACCGCGAAACCGCCTCGCACTATCGTGGCGGCGACGATCAGCGCGGCGCACGCGGACTCTGGGCATATACAAGCGTCCCGGCTGCCGTAGACGCCTGTTTGCGCGGTGTGAGCGCCGATTTTCGCGGCCATCACGTCTTCTACATCGTTGCCCCGCAGACGGTAACGCCGACATCGTCGCGCGAGATCGCCACGCAGTACTACCCCGACACGCCGATTCGTGGCGAGTTCGCTGGCAACCACGGCTTCTACGACTGTAGTCGCGCCGAGCAGGTGCTCGGCTGGCGGCACGAGGATTAAGTATGCACATCCAACCGACGCGCGACGATCTCATCGCGCTCACCCACAGCTACGATGGCGCACGCTTCGCCGACGGCCGACCGCAGGTGTCCGACGATCTGCTCGCACGTATGCAGCTCGTCACCACCGAAGAAGCCTGGGCCGTGCTGCGCAAACACGGCTTCTATCGCCAGTTCGCTGGCAACTGGCAGGAAACACATCCCGGCACCATCACCGTGGGCCGCGCCGTCACCGCGCAGTTCCTGCCGCATCGCCCCGACTACCATCAGGCCGTGCAGCAGGCTGGTCTCGCCGAAGGGCGCGGCGCTATCGGTGGCCAGAATTCCTGGATCATCGAAAGCTTGCAGCACCACGATGTGATGGTCGTCGACATCTTCGGCAAAGTCAAAGACGGCACCGTTGTTGGCGATAACCTCGGCACTGCGGTGCGCTCGCGCACCCGCGCCGGGGCCGTGATCGACGGTGGCATCCGCGATTATCAAGGCCTCGTGCAGCTCACCGATGTTAATTTCTATGTGCGCGGCGTCGATCCGAGCGCGATCGCCGATGTGACGCTGGCCGGTATCAATATTCCCATCCGCATCGGCGAGGCCACGGTGCTGCCGGGCGATGTGGTGCTTGGCACACCCACCGGTGTGATCTTCATCCCCGCGCATCTGGCCCAAGAAGTCGTCGAGGTCAGCGAAAACGTGCGCGTGCGCGACGAATTCGGCAAGCTACGCCTCGCCGAGGGCCGCTACACCAGCGGCGAGATCGATGTACCAACCTGGCGCGACGACATCGAAGCCGACTTTCAAGCGTGGCAGCAGGCGCAACCGTAAGATAAGGTTGCAAAAAATGCCGTTGGTGCTAGTACTGGCGGCCTCACCGCCAGCACTGACCAATACCAACTCTGGCCTGAACCTGGCGTTCGCCAGCACGGTCACGTACTGGCGAACCATGTCGAAGGGCGCAGCAAGCTTGCGCCCTTCGACCTCATCCGTCACGGCGCAGCAAACTGCGCCCTTACTGGTAGCGCAGCTTACTGCGCCCCATCATCACTATGACAAACGTAGAAGACCACGTCCGCACCGCCTCGCGCCCGAGCGAGCTAAAAATCACCGACATACGTACCGCCACGGTCGGCTGGGAGAATTGGTTTTTCACCATCGTGCGGATCGATACCAATCAGGGCGTCAGCGGCTACGGCGAGGTGCGCGACTTCGCCAGCAAAGATTATGCGCTGATGCTCAAGTCGCGTCTGCTCGGCGAAAACCCGTGCAATGTCGACCGGCTGTTCCGCAAGATCAAACAATTTGGCCACCACGGTCGTCAGGGCGGCGGCGTCTCTGGCGTCGAGATGGCGCTGATGGATCTGGCTGGCAAGGCCTACGGCGTGCCGGCCTATGTCCTGGCCGGTGGCAAGTACCGCGATCGCGTGCGTATGTACTGCGACACACCCAACGAGCTCGACGGCATCGCGATGGGCCATAAACTCAAAGAGCGCCTCGAGCGTGGTTTCACGATGCTCAAGATGGATCTTGGCGTCAACCAATTGATCGCCGTCGAGGGTGCTTTGAGTTGGCCCCAGGGCATGCTCCCCGGCGACCCCGAAGATAAGTTGGAGCGGATGCTGAACTTGCAAACGCTGATGCACCCCTTCACCCACGTGCGCCTCACGCCCAAGGGCATCGACCTTATCACCGAGTACGTCGCCCAGATCCGCTCGATCGTCGGCGACCAGGTGCCGATCGCCGCTGACCACTTCGGCCATATCGGCGTCGACGATTGCATCCGCCTCGGCCAGGCGCTTGAGCCTTTTAATCTGGCCTGGCTCGAAGACCTCGTACCCTGGCAATACACCGACACCTGGGTGCAGCTCGAACGCACGCTCAATACGCCTGTCTGCACCGGCGAGGATATCTACCTCAAAGACGGCTTCAAGCCGATCATCGAGGCGCGCGCCGTCAACATCATTCACCCCGACATGGCGACCAGCGGCGGCATTCTGGAGACAAAACGCATCGGTGATTATGCCCAGGAATACGGCATCAGTATGGCGCTACACATGGCTGGCACACCGGTCAGCACCATCGCCAGCGTGCATTGTGCCGCCGCCACCGAGAACTTTATCGCGCTGGAACACCACTTTACCGAGGTACCTTTCTGGAACGATTTCATCGACGGCGTGCCGAAACCGATCATCCAGAACGGCTACATTCCTGTCCCCGAAGGCCCCGGCCTCGGCTTTACCATCAACGAAGAAGCCATCCGCGAGCACCTTGTGCCCTGGGACACCGGCTGCTTCGAGCCGACACCGCAATGGGACCGCCGCGCCAGTCACGATCGCCTCTGGTCTTAGCAAGGCTTGGAAAAAGATGTTGTCGCCACGGTTGAAGGCAATGCCTTCAACCGTGGCGACAACAATCCTTTTTAACCCTTTGCGGAGCAAAAATTATGAAAATCACCCGTGTGCGCTCAATCCTCACCGCGCCGGACGGCATCACCCTTGTGATCGTCAAGGTCGAGACCGACCAAGACGGGCTCTACGGCCTTGGCTGTGCTACCTTTACTCAGCGCCCGACGCTTGTCGCGAAGGCCGTCGACGACTACCTCGACCCGCTCTTGCAGGGCCGCGACCCGCGCAATAGCGAAGATCTCTGGCA
Organism: Candidatus Altimarinota bacterium; assembly: GCA_012031775.1. GTDB lineage: Bacteria > Chloroflexota > Chloroflexia > Chloroflexales > Chloroflexaceae > JAAUTF01. The sequence goes on from JAAUTF010000267.1 coordinate 5,942, forward strand.
GATGATGATGGTCAACTCCTACTGGCGTAATGGCCCGGTGCTGAACAACGCGATCAGCGGTGTGGACATGGCCTTGTGGGACATCAAGGGCAAGCTGGCGAATATGCCGGTCTACGACTTGCTGGGTGGCAAATGCCGCGAGGCGGCCATGGTCTACCGCCACGCCGACGGGCGCGAGCCGCAGGAAGTGCTGGAGAACGTCATCGCGTACCAGGAGGAGGGCTATCTGGCGGTGCGCTGCCAGATGGGCGGCTACGGCGGCAGGGTGAAGGACATCACCCAGGCCACGGCGGTGCCGAGCGACCAGGCACCACAGGCGACGCATCGTATGGAGGTAATGGATCGTATCGCCTCGAATTTCCCCGGTGCTTACTACAATGCCGATGTGTATGCACGTTCGATCCCGCCGCTTTTCGATTATATTCGCTCGAAGATCGGCTTCGATCTCTTTCTGCTGCACGACATCCACGAGCGCCTGGCCCCGATCGATGCTGTGCGCCTGGCCAAGCAGCTTGAGCCCTATCGGCTCTTCTTCCTGGAAGATCCACTGCCGCCGACGCAGATCGAGTGGTTTCGCCGCATTCGCGAACAGTGCGCCACGCCGATCGCGATGGGCGAACTGCACACCCACCCGCTCGAATGGCGCCCACTGGTGGCCGAGCAGTTGATCGACTTCGTACGCGCCCATATTTCGGCGCTCGGCGGCCTGACCCCAGCGCGCAAAATGGCCAGTGTCTGCGAAGCCTTCGGCGTACGCACGGCCTGGCACGGGCCGGGCGATACGTCGCCGGTTGGGCATGCCGCTAACCTGGCGCTCGATCTTGCCTGCCACAACTTCGGCGTGCAAGAGGTGATCTACTTCAGCGAGCGCATCTACGAAGTCTTCCCCGGCACGCCCGAGCTACGCGGCGGCTATCTCTGGTCGAACGGCAAGCCTGGTTTGGGCATCGACATCGACGAAACAAAAGCGGCCCAGTATCCGATTACGATCAAACCGATCGAATGGACACAGAGCCGCTGGCCCGATGGCACCCTCTGGACGCCGTAAACCCTCGATGCGCGGTAGGAGCGCAGCATGCTGCACCTCTACCGCGCGCGCCCCATCCGCACCACGCGGGTTAGAAGCAACATTCCCACCAGCGCAAAGCCGATCAGCAGCACATCACTCGTGGCATCGCCCTGCGGCAACGGCACCCGCGTCACGCGGATCTCGACGTTTGTGACCCGATTGGTGATCACCGGGTACTGTGTCGAAGTGTAGATCGTTTGCCCGGCGTTGCCGATGCGTGCCTGTACCGTATACGTGTTGGAAGGATTTATGCCGACTGGGTTAAACGTCAGCTGATAGGGAAATGGTGGCTGGCGGCCCTGTGTATCAAAGGCCTGCTCGGCGATTACGCGCGTATTTGCGCCGGAAGTCTCGATAAGCTGCACCGTCACGCGGGCGTTTGGCGGCAGTGCGATCCGTTCAAGATAGGTAACGTTTCCGGTGATCGTATTGTTCAGCTGCGCCGCTGCAGTAAACGGCAGCAGGGCCAGCAAGGCGAAGAACAAACCAGCGAGCAGGCGAATGGCTCGGTGCATTATGCGATTCATGCCACATCGTCCCCTTTCATCCCGAAACAGTGCGGAAACAGGCGCGATAGTGTAAATGATTATACCACTGTTCTCAAAGAGTCGGTTGTGACATACTTCGCTGCACATACGGTTCGCTACAAAGCACCACACCAGATCTCAACGATGTCACCCCGACTCCTGACTCCTGACTTCTGACTTCTGACTCCTGAATGCTACATCTCCAGTGTCACGCTCACTG
>JAAUTF010000268.1 GCA_012031775.1 Candidatus Altimarinota bacterium
TGAAACGCCTGCGCATCCGCCACGCGCAACAGCTGATCGCCGCCGGCCTGCCGCTGGCCGAAGTCGCCTACGCTGTCGGCTATAGCAGCCAGAGCCACTTCACCACACGCTTCCGCCGTATCATCGGCGTGACACCAGGGCGGTATCGGGCAGCGATGTGAGGAGGAGAATTCAGGAGTCAGAATTCAGAAGCAACGAACTGAGAACCAAGGAACCAAGAACACAGAGCGCAGAGCGACAGCTGCTATCGGGTGATATGTGACAAAACTGCCCGGCTTCGTGCCCTTCGTGGCAAAAGAAAAACCTCCGCGTCCTCTGCGGTTTAAAAAGCCCGGCCACACGGCGCAAGAAAATGAAAGACGGTGCTTCGTGCAATGAGCTAAGCTATATCATAGGAGATTTGCTCACATCTGAATTCTGACTCCTGAATTCTTGCCGAGGAAAAGGTATGCGTTTCGACACAAAGATCGCGGTTGTGCTGCGCACCGATGTGGCCGTGTGGCAGCGCCTGAACATGGTGGCTTTTCTTGTGAGTGGCATTGCGGCACGGACAGAGGACATCATCGGGGCAGATTATGAAGATGGTTCGGGGCGGCGCTATTTGCCCATGTTCCGCCAGCCGGTACTCGTTTTCGGCAGCGATAATGCTGGCATTCGCAGTGCCTACGAACGCGCCGTGGCTCGCGAGCTGGCGCTAAGTATTTTTACCGACGAGCTTTTTGCAACTAGCCACGACGAAGCCAATCGCGCCGCTGTCGCCGCTGTGCCGAGCGCTACCCTCGCGCTCGCCGGCATTGCGCTCTACGGCGAGCGCAAAAAGGTCGATGCAGTAGTGAAGGGGCTTAGCCTGCACGCATAGCCGCAGATGGTATAATGCTTAATACTCTCGTTAGTTTCACCTACTTGCAAGACACAGATATGCTGCTGGTGCGAGCGTGGCATCCCTTCCAGCGTTGCGAGAACTCGCCAAGCGGAGATTGTTGGTCTCGCACGGATGCCTGCGCGCTGTACTCGGTTCGTCGTTCTATGCGACACTAGTACAGCGCGGCCGAATCCTAAATCCTGCCATGAAAAAACTCCACGACGTAATCATTATCGGGCTCGGCGGCATGGGTAGCGCGGCAGCGTACCACCTGGCACGGCGCGGGCAGCGTGTGCTCGGCATCGAGCGGTTTACACCAGCGCACAATCAGGGCAGCAGTCACGGCAAGTCGCGAGTGATCCGGCAGGCCTATTTTGAAGATCCCGCCTATGTGCCACTGCTCCTGCGTTCCTACGAACTGTGGCGCAGCTGCAACACGATAGCGGCCAGCAGCTGCTGACGATCACTGGTGGGCTGATGATCGGCGCTGAGCACAGCCCGACCTTCGCCGGGAGCGTGCGCAGCGCCCACGAGTGGAACTTGCCGCACGAGGTGCTTGGCCCCGATGACATTCGCCGCCGCTTCCCGCAGTTTGCCACGACAGACCATGTGGTCGCCTTCTACGAAACTGCGGCTGGCTTCGTTCACCCCGAAGAGAGCGTATGGGCACATGTGCAGCAGGCGATGCTGCGCGGTGCCGATCTGCATTTCAGCGAGCCGGTGACATCGTGGGAAGCCGACGATAACGGTGTGCGCGTGACGACCATACGCGGCACCTACGAGGCCGAAAAGCTTATCATTGCGCCGGGTGCGTGGGCACCGCAGCTGATGGCCGACCTCGCGTTGCCCTTCACGGTGACGCGCCAGGTGCTCTACTGGTTCGAGCCGATCGGCAACGCGGAAGCCTTCGCAGTGGGCAAATTCCCGATCTTTATCTGGGAATTGCCCGACGGCTTACAGCTCTACGGGTTCCCGCTTCAACCAGGAGTTAACGGTGTTAAGGCCGCTTTTTTCTACCGGGGGCCAAGTTGCAACCCCGATCTCGTCAATCGGGTTGTCAGCGACGAAGAGATAACCGCCATTCGCGCCGCGCTCGCAGCACATGTGCCCGCCCTGAACGGCCCGCTGGTCGACGCAGCTACCTGCCTCTATACAGAAGTGCCCGATCATCACTTCGTCATCGCGCTGCACCCACAGCATGCCAATGTGGTGCTGGCCTCACCCTGCAGCGGTCACGGCTACAAATTCTCCAGCGTCATCGGCGAAATCCTCGCCGACCTCGCTGTCGAGGGCAAAACGCGCCATCCGATCGCGCTCTTTGACACGGCACGGTTGGTGGGATGAGGGCTTGAGCGGGAGGCAAAGAGGCAGTGGAGATACAAGGCTGGGGACAACTTGTGCGCGCTACGCGTGCGGCGCTTGCGTGAGAGGGCTAAAATAAGGAAGGAGCCTTTGCCACCCAAGCGGCACTGCGCGCTGTTCGGCATAACGAGGGCAGACGTTACCCTCTGACTGCGGCACCCTGGCTGCGTGAGGTGGCGTTGCTACGGGCTGGACGGTACAGGGCTGAGCACCATAACAGGGGGCCTCGCACCCTGGAGCGCGCTCACGTTAGCCTCCTATCGGCGTCGCCATGGCCGGGCGCAGAGGCCGCCTTGCAGGTGGAAGGTTTTGTGCCAATATGGCGCTTTTGCCCTCACCCTAAATCCAGCGCGGGTTTAGGGGTGAGGGCAACACCAGAACGCCATTGGCACAAACCCAACACCTAAGAGGATGCAGGGGCCGGTTGGTGCCTACCGCGACTACGACTCTACGCCTGCTGAAACGCTGCGTCGAAGCCACATCCGAAGGCGTGAGGTCGAGGCGGCGCACCAACCCCAAAGCTCGGGCGCGCCCTGGTCGCGGTTCATGCCGTTGTCCTCCCACTCGATCGAGAGCGGCCCCTGGTAGCCAACGCTGTTGAGCGCGCGGAAGACGCGCTCGAACGGCACACCGCCGCGCCCCGGCGAGACGAAGTCCCAGCCACGGCGGTGATCGCCGAAAAAGAGATGCGAGCCCAGAATACCATTGCGCCCGTCGAGGTTGCGCACCGACTCCTTGACATGGGCGTGGTAGATGCGCTCGCCGAACTCGTGAACGAAGGCCACCGGATCGAGCAACTGCCAGTAGAGATGGCTCGGATCGTAGTTGATGCCGAAAGCCGGGCGGTAGTTCAGCGCCGCGAGCGTGTGCTGCGTGCTCCAAAAATCGTAGGCGATCTCGCCGGGGTGAACTTCCAGGGCGAATTTGACGCCCACCTCATCAAACACGTCGAGGATGGGGTTCCAACGATCGGCAAACTCTTTGTAACCGTCGGCGATCATCTGCGGCGGCACCGGCGGGAACATCGCCAGCACATGCCAGATCGGCGAGCCGGTAAAGCCGTTGACGATCGCCACACCAAAGGCCGCTGCGGCGCGCGCCGTGTTCTTGATCTCCTCGGCGGCGCGCTCGCGCACCCCTTCGGCCTCGCCGTCGCCCCAGATGCGCGGCGGCACAATGCCTTTATGGCGCTCGTCGATGATCTTATCGGCCACCGCCTGACCGACAAGGTGATTGCTGATTGCAACACACTGCAAGCCGTGGCGCTCCAACAACTCGCGTTTTGCGCGCACATAGCCGTCATCGGAGAGTGCCTTCTCGACCTCGAAGTGGTCGCCCCAGCAAGCCAGCTCTAACCCGTCGAAGCCCCACTCCTTCGCCTTCGCCGCCAGCGTCTCCAGCGGCAGATCGGCCCACTGGCCGGTGAACAACGTTACAGGACGTGGCATATAATCCTCCATTGCAGATTGTAGATTGTAGATTGCAGATTGTCCTCATTCCCATAGTGGAAACCGCGTTGCGAGGTGCTGTAGCTTCTGAGACCTCACTTCTACGCTAAGAGTGCCGCTAATCTGCTGCAGATTGCGGATTGCAGACATTCGTTCATGCATGCAGCGAGGGCCGCGTTTCACACCAGATTAGCACTAATCTGCAATCTGCAATCTGCAATCTCAAATCAATACTCCGGCTCCACCCACTGCTTGCTACCCGCCGAACGCTCGACCGCATCCAGCACCGCCTGGCAACGCAGGCCGTCTTCGAAAGTCGCGGCAGGCGAAACACCCTCGGCGACACCGTTGAGCAGGTCGTAGATAGTGTGGGTGAAGGTGTGCTCCCAGCCGATGATATGCCCCGCTGGCCACCACGCGTTCCAGTAGGGGTGAACGCTGCCGTTGGAGACGAGCACGGTGCGGAAGCCGGCCACATCGGTCTGCTCGTCCTCCAACAGTACCTCTAGCTCGTTCATACGCTCTAGGTTGAAGCGCAGGCTGCCCTTGCTGCCGTTGATCTCAAAGCTGTTGAAGTTGGTGCGCCCCTTGGCAAAGCGCGTGACCTCGAAGGTGCCGACTGCGCCGCTCGCGAAGCGCGCCAGGAACAACGCCGCGTCGTCGACCGTCACCTCGCCCATCTGCTGGCCGCCCGCCGCGCCGAGGCCGCCGGTCGTCCCTTCGAGCACCGGACGCTGCTTGATAAAGGTCTCGGTGAGCCCGGTGATCGTGGTGATCTCGCCGACCAGCATGCGCGCCAGATCCACGATGTGCGCGCCAAGATCGCCGAGCGTGCCGGAGCCGGCTTGGTCTTTCTGCAAGCGCCAGACGAGCGGGAAGTTCGGGTCCATGATCCAGTCTTGCAGATACACGGCGCGCCAGTGGTAGATCGTGCCGAGGCGACCGTCCTCGATCAGGCGTTTGGCCAACTGCACGGCGGGCACACGACGATAGTTGAAGTTGACCATGCCCACGACACCGGCGCTTTGTGCGGCGGCGATCATCTGGCGCGCTTCTTCTAGCGTGTTGGCGAGCGGCTTCTCGCAGAAAATGTGCTTGCCGTTCGCGGCGGCGGCGATGGCGATCGGCGCGTGGCTATCGCCGGGGGTAGAAATGTCGACTAATCCGATCGCGGGGTTGGCGACCAGCCTGCGCCAATCGGTCTCGACCTCCGCCCAACCGAACTGGTCGGCGGCGGCACGCACGGCCTCGGCGTCGCGCCCGCAGAGCGTATGCAGCACTGGGCGAAGCTTCACATCGGGAAAAAAGTGGGCGACCTGCCGGTAGCCGTTCGAATGAGCCTTGCCCATGAACTTATAGCCTACCAGCCCGACATTGATCGTGTCTGCCATAATGATCCTCTCTGATCGTGCGGCGAACCCGGGTCTTATCGTACCATATGCGGTGAGGAGTCAGGTTTCAGAATTCAGGATTCAGAATTCAGGATTCAGAAGGTCACTGAAGTCCGTGACGTCACCGCACCCTCCACGCACGGTAAGGGTGCAGCATGCTATGCGGGATACCACAATACCGAGTGAACAGGTGACGTGAGACGCGAGACGAAATAAAGAATCTCCGCGCCCTTTGCGCCTTTGTGGTTCAAATCACCGGCTCCAATCGAACGCGATCGTCACGTGGCGAGCGGGCTGCTCACGCAGTTCGGCGTAAGCCGTGGGCGCTTCGCTGGGCGGCAGCACGGCACTGATCAAGTCGCGCACGGCGAGTGTACCGCGCGCCATCAAATCGAGCACGGCACGGATGTCGCGCGGCTGTGTATCGCGCGGCAGCAAAAACTGAAGCTCTTTGTGAAAGGCCGCCTGGTACGGCACGGCAAAACTCTCGGCGTAACTGCCTTGCACTAGGTAGCGCGCGCCAACGTTGAGTGCATCATCCCAGGGTAGCTCGCGTGCCACAGCGATCGCCTGCGCTGGCACCGCCGAAGCACCGGTGGCATCGACAACCACATCCGCGCCGCCTGGCAAAAGAGGAGCAAAGGCTTCGGCAAGGCCACCCTTGAGCTGCACCGCCGTCACGCCGCCTTGCTGGGCGACGGCACGCGCTCGGCAAGCGGATCGGCTGCCACCACCCGCGCACCGCTCAGCTGATGCAGACGCGCCGCGAGCTGGCCGATCGGGCCGAGGCCGATCACTGCTACCTGCTCGTGCGGCTGTGGCCGACTCAGGCGCATGCCGTGATAGGTGATCGCCGCCAATTTGGCCAGCGCCGCCGCCAGTGGGTCGACGTTCGACGGCAGCGGATAGACCGCGCGCTCGTATTGCAGCGCGTGGCTCACATGCCCGCCCCACATCCGCGCCACAGAAGCCGCCATTGTGCCACTGCAAAAAACCAGCGTACCCGTGGCCAGCGTGGTCTCCGGCCCGGCTGCGATCACGCGACCGGTCAACGCGTAACCGGGGATGTAGGGCCATTGCGCAGCATCAGGCTGCTGCCCGGCAAGGCAGCGCAGCTCGGTGCCAGGGCTGATGCAGCTGTAGAGCGTCTCGACCAAGACCTGGCCCGGCCCTGGCTCCGGAATCGCGACTGGCGCAAGCGCGACCGTATTTGCGGCGGTGTGAAGAATGGCGTGAGCGTCCATATCTGTGGTTATATAGCAACCCTAAACGGCGTGTGAACAAGCTTGTGTGCAAGCTAGTTTAGGATTACTATAGTAGCTCTGGCTTACGATCAGCTGGGCGGTAATTGTAGCAGCATGGATTGTACTGCACTAGCGCTGTAACTATATGTCGCCACCGAGCGCCTGGCTGAAGCGCGCACGCTGGAAGGTCTCTTCCGATTCTTGCAGATGATCGTGCATAGCTTGGCGCGCACCAACGCGGTCGCGGGCTGCGATGCGCGCGTAGATCGCGCTGTGATGTTGATACGCTTTCTGCGCCGTCTCGGGCAACGTCGCCCCGGTGCGGCGCACTTCGATCAATAAGTCGGCGATCGAGCCCAGCAGCAGCTGGTAGATCGGGTTGTGCGTCGCAGCCGCGATCGCGGCGTGAAAATCGACATCCGCCTGCGCCCAGCGCTCAGCATCGGTGGTGTGCTCTTCGGTGAGGCGCAACTGCTGTTCGATCGCGGCCAGATCCTGTGCGCTGTGGCGCTCTGCAGCCAGCCCGGCGAATTCGACTTCCAGCAGGCGGCGCGCTTCGTGCAGCTGTGCAAAGGGCACATCGCGCCCACCGCTGCGCAGCATCAGCGTCATCATTTCCCCGACAAGCGCCGCGCTTGGGCGCGCACCGTTGTGCCACCGCCTTGTTTGACCTCCAGCAGCCCTTTTACCACCAGGCTGCGCACTGCCTCGCGCACTACCGTGCGGCTCACGCCCAGCACCGCGCATAGCTCGCGCTCCGAGGGCAGTTTCTCGCCCGACACGATCGTCTGCTCGACGATCAAGCGCTGTAGCTGCGCTGCCACTTGGTCAGAGAGGCGCTCGCTTGATGGAATTCTAACAAGTTGGGAAGGTGTCATAGGTAGAATTCAGGATTCAGGCCGCAGAAGTGTGAGCACAGAGCATGGAACCGAGAACCAAGAATTGAGAACGCAAGCGCAGTGCGTCTGCAATCTGTAATCTGCAAGCGAGCTTGACAAACCAGGCGTCTTTTTCTATAGTATGACATCATACCACTTTGTCAATACGATGCTGTTGACTAATTAATCTGCATCGGCGTGAGCAACGGCGATCGCACTCGTTGGCGTTGGCGCAACGCATTGTGTCGCGTCGGTGCTTCTAAATCCTGAATTTCTGTTGCAGCTCACCACATCTATGCAAGATCTCAAAGTCGCGATCTTTGGCTGCGTTTTGGGCGCGGTATCAGTTGGCGCCTGGCGCGAGGTGCCCGGTGTGCGTGCCGGATGGGTTGGGCGCGTGCCGGATCTGCCGGTCACCGGTGACCGGGATGAGGTGATGAGCCGCTCCGCCCCTTCACGAAGCGGCCGTGGCGGACTTTGCCGGACCTGACGCCATGTGGTGGCGCGCGGAACAAATCCACGGCATCGACGTGGCGGTCGTGCCCGGGCAG
>JAAUTF010000269.1 GCA_012031775.1 Candidatus Altimarinota bacterium
TGTCGTCGTGCGCGGTTACCCTGCGCACGACGACACAAGCTTCTTTCCCTACTGTTTAAGCTTACTATATGTGTTGTCATGTCGTTGGGCGCTGGCAAGGCCGCACTATCGCCCCTATGTTTATCGGCCGATACGTACCAGTACGTACCAAATTAAGCTATCTCGCCTGCTTTGTCAATAGGCCAGGCCGTGTCGTAGGCAAAAGGTTCCAACAAGGAGGTTGACCATGGCCCGCAACGCTCGTCGTTTGTCACTGCTGACGCTCGTGCTCATGTTCGCTCTGGCCGCTTGTGGCAGCCAAACTCCGCAAACTCCTGCCGCTGCCGATCCCAGCGCGCCCCCCGCCGCAGTGGAGCCAACCGCTGTCGCTGCGGCACCAACCGCTGTCACTATCGAACCAACTGCTATTGCCCCCGAGCCGGTTACGCTTAAGGTGATGAACTGGTCGCAGGAGCAGGCTGAGTTCTACCAAGAGGCTGCCGCCGCCTTCCAACAAGAGTATCCGCATATCACTGTGCAATGGGACACGCTAGCGCAGGATCAGTATCGTGAGACGCTGCCGCTGATGTTTCAAAGTGGTGATGCGCCCGATATCTTCTTCTGGATCGGTCGCAACCGTGTGCTGACAATGGCCGAGTTGGTCGATCAGGGCTGGGTCGCGCCGCTCGCCCCTGCCGATGCCGACCTGACGGAGTGGCAGACGCGTTGGCCTGAGGGTTCTTTCGTCGAGGGCATCAATATGCAGGATGGCCAGATCTACAGCTTCCCCTTCAACGATAACAAGATCTGGGGGCCGGGTTACATGTTCATCAACCGCACGGTCTATCGCGCTGCGGGCCTCGACCCCGACGCGCCGCCGACGACTTGGAGCGAGTTGCTTGAAACATGTCGAACGATCAAGGCCAGCTCCGAAGCCTACTGCCTCGCGGTGCCGCTCAAGGGCAATCATCTGCAGCGAACCTGGTACCCGCTCGCTGGTTCGATTATGACCGATAGCTTCTTCGACCTCAAAAACGGCCGCTTCGCCATCGACGACCCGCGTATGCTCGAAGCCTTCGATTTCTTGCAGACTTTCTACCAAGAAGATCTCGTCGTGCCCGGCATCAACGACCATACCTTTGCGCGCCAGGCCATGGCGACGGGCCAGGCAGCGATCTACTTCGATGGTGCCTGGATGCCCGGTGTCTTCGATCAAATGGGCTTCGGCGATCTCGATCTCGGCGTCGCAGCCCCGCCCTACCCCGACAGCGGCGAGCGTGGTGCCCTCGGCCAGACACTTAGCGAGAATAAGTTCTATGTCAGCAGCGCGAGCGAGCACCCGGAAGCAGCCTGGCTCTTCCTCGAATGGATGACGCGCCCCGCTGGCTTTTTCGCCCAGGAGTACCTCAAACGCGGCTTCGGTACCCTCGGTTATGCCGATAACGCTGCTCTGATCAGCGACCCGGCTATGCTGGAAGTGGCCAAGATCGCCGATGAGCTGCGTGTTATGCTGCCCGAGCCGGCCATCGCCTGCCCTGATGTCGGCCAGTCGAAGGCCTATCTGAACGCCGAGGCCATCCGTAAAGATTGGGAGTGGGAGGCCATGGTCGAAGCGCTGACGACGGGTGCCGATTTTGCCCCCGTTGCTGCGGAGATCGCCACCGCCAAGAACGCCATGTTCCAGCAGACTCTGGCCGAAGAGCAGGCCGCTGGGCTCGATGTTTCACCCGCGTGTTACACCTTCGCCGATTGGAACTACGGCCAACCCTTCAACACGAGCGGCTACGTTAGCCGTTAGCCTTGCCGGGCGCGGCCTGGCCTTGCCGGGCCGCGCCGCTAAATTGCAACAGGCGCTGCGCCGACGCAGCACCTCCCCGAGGAGCCTTTTATGCTCAAGCAGCTTCAGCAGCGCGTTGCTGCCCGCCCTGCGCGCGCGCAGCCGTTGCGGACGCCCGAGATCAATCGGCTGTCTCCGGGCGATCCGTTCTGGATTGTGGCCTTTCTGCTGCCATTTATGGTGCTCTACCTGGGCTTCACGCTTTGGCCGCTGCTTGCCACCTTCATCTATTCGTTCTTCGATTGGGACGGTAGCAAGCCGCTTGACCAATTCGTCGCCCTGGAAAATTATCAGACCATTCTGCGCGACCCGATTTTCTGGCGCGCGTTTTGGAATACGCTGATTTTTTCGATCGGTAATACGCTGATCAAGCTGCCGCTTTCGCTGCTGGCCGCGCTGGTGCTCACCCGCAAGTGGCTCTGGTTTAAAAGCTTCTTTCGTACGATCTATTTTGTGCCGATCATCATTCCTGTCGCTATGGCCGGCCTGATCTTCACCTTGCTGCTTAATCCGGCCAACGGCGCGCTCAACGATTTCTTGGTCAGCAGCGGGCTCATCAGCCGCCCGATCGATTTTCTTGGTCGCCCGGTCACGGCCATGCTCTGCCTGATCCTGGTTTCGGTCTGGCAGATCTTTGGCCAGTATATGATTTACTGGATGGCCGCGCTGCAAAATGTGCCCGAGGAGATGTACGAGGCCGCCGAGCTCGATGGTGCCAACGAGTGGGATAAGCTGGTCAGCATTACCTTGCCGATCATTCGCCCGCTGGCGATCATCATTTCTTCCTCGCGCTCGTCAACGCGCTGAAGGTCTTCGGTTTGGTGGTCACGATGACTGGCGGTGGCCCCGCCCAGGCCACCAACGTTGTCTCGTTCTTCATCTACCACCAGGCCTTCAGCGAGTTTCCCTTCCGCTACGGCTATGCCTCCGCTGCGGCGGTGATCTTTGGCCTGGCGGTGCTGGCCGCGATGGGCCTGCAGGGGTTGTTCGTCAGCCGGGCGCAGCGCGAGCGCAAAGACTACGGCATTTGAGGAGGTCTCCCATGAACGCTACTCTGCGCCCCAACCGCTACCTGCGGGCGAACTTGCTTACCATGGCGCTGCTCCTGCTGATCGGCCTGTTCTGGGTCTACCCCTTTCTCTGGGTGCTCACGGCGGCGTTTAAGTCGCAGCGCGAGATGTTTACCGCTGGTGCCGATCTGCTGCCCCAGCAATGGGTGTTCGATAACTTTAGCCGCGCCTGGACAAAGGCGAAGTTCAATCAATACTTTTTTAATACCATCCTCTACGCCTCGGCTGCTACCGCCATCGAGGTAGTTAAATCCGCCATGTGCGGCTATGTGCTCGCGCGTTATCGCTTCCCAGGGCGTAACCTGCTCTATGGCATCATTTTGGCCACGCTGTTTATTCCGATCGCCTCGGTGATCATCCCGCAATTTATGCTGGTGAAGTCGCTCGGTCTGCTCAATACGCGCACCGGCGTTATCCTCGCCCTCTCCGGCGGCACCGGCGCGCTCTATGTGCTGCTCTTCACCGGTTTTTTCTCTAGCATCCCCGAAGATATTTTCGACTCGGCGAAGATCGATGGTGCCGGCTTTCTCTCGACCTTTCGCCTGGTGCTGCCGCTCACCCGCCCGGTGATTGCAACGGTTGTTATCTTTCAGTTCACACAGACTTGGAACGAATTCAATATTCCGCTGATTTTTACCCTCGGTCGGCCCGAGTTGCGCAGCCTGGCGGTTGGTATGTACGCCTTTCAGGGCGAGTATTCCTTCGATTGGACGGGCTTTGCCGCTGGTACGGTGATCGCGGTGGTGCCGGTGCTGATAGTGTTCCTGGCCTTCCAGAGCTATTTTGTGCGTGGTCTAGCTGGCGCGGTCAAAGAATAGCTTTTGCCTATGCTGCCCAAAGCCCCTTTGCCGCGCTGGGTTTAGGGGCGGACAGCAGGTATGTGCGCAGTGGCGTTTTCCGTATCACAACGGGATGGGCGCTATCCTGCTCTCCCCTCTCCCGCACGCGGGAGAGGGGTCGGGGGTGAGGGTCACCAGCGCACTGCAAAGCGCAATACCAGGGCGCGAACAAGCATGCTGCCCGAGGCCCCTCTCCCGCTCTGGGAGAGCGGTTGGAGTGTGGGCCGTTCCCGGGTTTTTTGTGTGGGTCAGCTGGTACGTACTGGTACGATGCAAGGAGGCATTTATGGAAGGACGTCGTCGTCTTTTGGCAGTCGGATCAATCGTATTCGCCGTCGTGATGGTCACAAGCACGTTGTTAAGCAGCCTGACTGCGCAAGCGCAAGCCCAGAGCGCGCTTGACCTTAGTGCGGGTAATCGGCGCGGTGCAATCGCAGGTTTGCCCGATTGGAGCGCAGCTGGGTATCGTGGTGGTGCTGAGTTGCCAAGCAGTGGCAGCATTGGTGCAACTTTAAACGCCACCGACTTCGGCGTTGTGGCCGATGACGGATTGGACGACAGTGCGGCGTTGCAAGCGGCCATCGATGCAGCGCGCAACCGTAGCGGAGCTAGCTTCAATAATCTTACGCTGCTCAACCTGCCGGCTGGCGTTATCAACATCTCGCGCCAGATCGCTGTTGATGCCAGCTACCTGCTTATTCGCGGGAACGGAGCCGACCCGAACAACGCTAGTTCCACGCGTATTGTGTTTCGCCCCGATACCGCCACGCGCTACGATAAGCTCACTAGTGATGGTTCGCAGCCAAACTTTCCTGCCATGACTTCCGGCCCAGCCAGCGGCGGCTGGATCTGGCCCGGACGCGGTGCTTTCCGCGTGCAGACGCGCGCCGTTCACCCGTATTATGCCAGCGACTACGCCAGCGCAGCAGCCAATCGTAAGGATCTCTTCGAGGGCAGCGTCAATTTCCACTGGCGCTCTGGCCTTGAAGTGCGCCAGAGTGAAGCGTATGCGGCGTTGCGCGGCGATACGGTGATCGCGCTCGACGCTGCGCTTACTTCAAGCGAAATCGCCACGATCCAGCCCGGCGCACTGCTCTGGGTTGGTGCAGCCAACAGCCGTACAATGTACCTCGACCAGGGCGTAACCAACACCGCCTACTGGGAGAACGGCCATATGCGCGCGCAGGTATTTACCGTAATCGATGTGAATACCAGCGCACGAACCGTCACGATCGACAAGCCGCTGGAGTTCGATCTACCCGCGAACAACACCTCCGATGGTTCCGCAGCCATCGACGGCAAAGCGTATTACAGCAAGGTGATGCCGCTAACGGTGGTGCAGGGGGTTGGCTTCGAAAACTTCTTTCTAACGCAACATATGGTCGGCGTGCCAAAACTCGGTGGTGGCAGCTACAATCTGAGCGCGGCCCAGGCGCTGAACAATTACGGCAATCTCGCACCTGAATACGCTATGCACGGTATCGTCTTTAAAGGCGCGGCCAACAGCTGGGTCAAAGGCGTACAAATGGCGATGACGGGTTCGCACCCGATCGTCACCGAGATCGCCAAAAACCTACAGATCGTCGACAATGTGCTCGACGGCTCCTGGAACAAGGGCAAAGGCGGCAATGGCTATCTACGTGGCAGCCGCGTGTGGGACAGTATCTATGCCGGCAATGTCATGCGCAACCTGCGCCATTTTACCTTCCAGTGGTCGGCCTCGGGCAATGTGGCCATCGCCAACGACTTCGACAGCGACATTAACCTGCACGGCGGTTGGGAGCGTTTTAACCTCGTCGAGCTGAACACGGTGCGCGTGCCAGTTGGCCATGCGCCCGGCAGCTGTAGCGCGAACTGCGGCGGCGAGGGCGGAAGCACGGATAGCGGCACCTGGTATCCGATCTGGTGGGGTGCCGGGGCCAAGGCCGGCAAGTGGTCGGGCGCTACCGGCCCGCAGAATGTTTTCTTTAACAATCTGCTGCAAAAGCAACTGGTGAACGGCGGTGCCTATGAAGATTACCTGCCCTACTACAGTGCCGATGGCGCTACCACCGGGCGTATTGTGCAGTTCGGCTGGGATAACACCTCCCTTGATGGCTCGGGCTACGAGCACCTCAAGCGCAACGGCAGCTTGCTTGGCGATTGGGCCGGTAGCGAGACGGAAGATTTTTCACAGCTGCCCAATGCCGGTGTCAACGCGAACCGCAACGATGGCAGCCATTCGCTCTTCTTGGTGAACGCACCGCCGCCGCCTATGCCACCGCCCGGTGACCCCGCTACTCCGACCGCCACGTTGCCAAGCAGCACGCCAATCAGTGTGCCACCGACGGCCACGCCATCGCCGACGACACCGACAGGAACGGGTGGCAATGTGCAGTTGCGTGCGGCGCTCGCTGAAGATACTAACAAACAGTCGAAATACGACATTGTCCTGGAGAATACTGGCTCGACCGCGCTGAGCGGCCTCACCGCGCGGGTCTACATCGACATCAGCGAAATCCTCGATAGCGGGCGCACAGCAAACGATATCGTTTGTGCCGAGCGCTACGATCCGGCGGGGGCGAATTGCACGCTTAAACCCTACAGTGGCACGATCTATTACGCCGAGTTGAGCTTTACTGGCACGCTGAACAGCAGCAGCGCCCGGAGCTACAAGATCACGCTGCATCTGCGCGAGGATCGTCGCCACATCCAGGAACGCGATGTCGAGCTGCTCTGCGGCATCCTGCAGACCCGTATGAATCTCGAGATGGCGGCGACCCCCGAGATGGGAGACATCGCCTGTCGGCTGAAACCGGCCGATTGCTGTCTGGTGCCGGAGCGTCGCGAGGAGCTCACCACGGAAGGTGGCTTGGACGTTCGTGCGAATCGGCCGCATCTTCGGGAATTCTGCACACGTCTGGCTGACTCCGGGATCCGTGTCTCGCTGTTCATCGACGCCGATCCGGACCAGATCGAGGCCGCGCACGCCGTCGGCGCACCCGTGATCGAGATCCACACGGGGCATTATGCCGACGCCGATACCGCTGCTGAACGCGCCGACGAGCTGGCCCGCATTCGGCGCGCGGTAAACCTCGGGATTTCGCTCGGCTTGCAGGTCAACGCCGGACACGGTCTCGACTACCACAACGTCAAGGCGATCGCGGCCATACCGGGCGTGCGCGAGCTCAATATCGGGCATGCCATCATCGCCCGCGCCATCTTCTCGGGTCTGGATCAAGCCGTTCGCGACATGAAAAGCGTCATTGATGCCGCGGTGGCCGCACGGGACCTGATTCCCGTCCGTTACCCGCGTCGAGCAGGTCTCCTGCGGTTGCCCGGAATGCCCGTCCTCGGTCGGAGCGCCGGTGTCGTCGACACCGGCCGCGGCACAACCGACTGGTTCACTCGACTGGCCTTTCCGGCGGCAACCCCGCTAGACTGTGCGGCGGGACGAGGGGTCCCGCCGGTGATTCCGCTGCGCTATGCCTACCGAGACGCTTATCCTGGTCCTTGCCATCGATCGCGGCAACGGACCCGACCCGCTGACCGAGCATCGCACCAAGGCCGCAGTGCCGTTCGGGGGCAAGTTCCGAGTGATCGACTTCACCTTGGCCAACTGTCTGCACTCCGGATTGCGCCAAGTGTTGGTCTTGACCCAGTACAAGAGTCATTCGCTTCACAAGCACCTGCGCGACGGCTGGTCGATCTTCAACCCGGAGCTTCGCGAGTTCATCACGCCGGTGCCGCCTCAGATGCGCGAGAGCCAGGAGTGGTATGCCGGTCCTTTCGATGCGATCCGCCAAAACCGCTATCTGATCGAGCGTAGCCGGGCCCAGCAGATCCTGGTGCTGGACGGCGGCGCCATCTACCGCATGGATTATGCCGAGCTTGTGCGCGCGCACGGAGAGTCGAAGGCGGAGGTCACGGTCGCGGTCCGAGGTACATCGGGGCGCGGATCCGGAACGACAGGCTTGCGTCGAGTTGAACGAGGGCGAGCGCGT
>JAAUTF010000270.1 GCA_012031775.1 Candidatus Altimarinota bacterium
TCGCGGGCCGGGCTGCTGTCCGGCAGGGAGCCGTAGCGGCTCACCAAGTTGGCAAAGGCGCTCTGGATGCTCTCTGAGCCATCGGCGAAGCGGCCTTGCCCCTCATCCCAGACCGGCGGCACGATGCCAGATAGGCTCGGCAGCGCGGGGTTGTCCAGCACGGCGCGCCCATCATCGTCGACATTGATCGTCTCGTTCGCATTAGTGGGGATGGGTTCGCCACCATTCCAGTAGAGATTGCGGTCGAGCGTGTAACTGCCGACCTCGCCCTGCGGCGAGCGCGAGAAGCGGTTGAGGCCACCGGCGGTCGCGACCAGATATTGTTAAAGAAACGAACATTCTCGGCGGGCTGGTTCTGGTCAAAACGGTAGACGCGCAGCCAGGCACCGGTCGGCCCGTCGCCGACAAAGGTATTGTTGCGAATGGTGACATCCCTGCTGCCCATCACCGCGAAGGGAGCGTTCATCTGGTTTACGCTGTGGTGCAGCAGCAGGTTGTTTTCGACCAGCACGTTTTGCGCTTCGTAGTAGGGTTTACCGTCCTCGCCAATTTGAATAAAGCCGTAACCGACTGACCCTGCCCAGCCGAGAAAGACGTTGCGGCGCAGCGTGATGTCGCGGGTACCTGTGAGCCCATCATCGTTGTCGTTACTGTCTTTAACCACGATGAAGGCGTGGGGCTGCGTACCGTTATCAGGATCGTTAAGGAAGATATTATCCTGGACGACCACATTGATCACGCTGTTGATATCAATGTGCTCGTCGCTGCCCCGCTGGTTGTAGAAGAGGTTGCCCGTCACGGTGATCTGCTGGGCACCGTTGTTGATCTTAAGCAGATCGTTGTTCAAGCTGTCGTGGATGATGTTGCCGCGCACCGTGATCTCGCGGGTCGCACAGGGCGCGCCGCTCGTCGCGTCGACGCCGTCGGTGGCCTGGATGTGGACGAGGTTATCGATCGGGTTGGCTCCTTCATGGGCGATGTCGAAACCCTCAAGCGTGATTGCGCGCCCGCAGAAGCTGCGCACGCCCTTTTCGCCCGGCAGGTTGCGCAATTTCGCCTGATACGGAGTTTGCGAGCTAATCGTGATCCCGGTGGTGAAGATGCGGTCGAGACGTACCTCGCCAACATATGTTCCCGGCTCAACCAAAATAGTGCTGCCATCGGGCACGGAGTTGACCGCGTGCGTGATTGTCGCCCAGGGCCGCTCGACCGAGCCATCGCCACTGCTGTTGTTACCGTCAGGTGCAACGTAGTAGGCCTGCCCTTGTGCCGCTCGTGCATGTAGCAGGAACGCGGTCGACGCGGTGGCAAGGAGCACAAGCGCAAGCAGAATCAGGGGGTGCGGTCTGCGGAACGGGCTGTTCGGGATTGTCATAGCCTCTCCTTAGCGTAAACATCAGATGTGCGTTTATGGTACGACAGTACTGTCGACAAAATATCGACAATTCCGCAGTGCTACGTAAAGTGTGATACGTACCCAGGCGTGCCGAAGCATCACGGTTTATGGATGATGACTCACCAGGGCATGGGTTATACGAGCATGTGCCTTACTTCTCGTCTGCCGCATCACTCATTGCTCTGGCCTTGTCGCTCAGGCGTCGCAGCAGTGTCTTCAGTTCGGGCGGCTGCAGAATGCGGATCGGGAAGTCGAGGCTGAGCAAGAGCGGGGCGATCCATTCCAGCCGATAAGCGGGGCGACGAAACATGACGCCATCGGCGACCACTTCTAGTGTGCCGAGCTCTGCCGGCAGCGCACGCTGCGCGTTGGCGAATGAGGTTAGCAACAGCACTTCGACCGCTGCGATGCCGTCGGGTTGGTTGAGCGCCTGCCGCACCTGGCCAACGGCATCGAAATCGGCGGGGCGCACAAATAGCTCCGCGCGCAGCTCCGTCTGTTGGATCCGGTCAACCCGCAGGGTGCGCAGCGCTCCCCGCAGATGACAGCACCCCACTACATACCACCAGCCCTCGTGAAAAACGATGCCGTAGGGGTCAAAAGCCCGCTCAGTCTGCTTGTCGTCCCAGGAGGCATACGTCACCTGCAGCCGCCGACCCTGATGCATGGCCGCTAAGAGCACCTTCACGACGCTGTTTTGCGCGGCGGCGTGTGGCGGCGCGTACTGCACATGCAGGGTTTCTTGCAGCGCCAGCGTGCGGCTCAGCAGCGCCTCTGGCAGCACGCGCTCGATTTTGGCCAGCACCCCCATCGCGCTCACGCTGTCGATGGGCAACTGCAAGGCGCGAATGACCATCAGGCCGAGGGTTACTGCAACGGCCTCATCTTCGTGAAACATCAGCGGCGGCAGCTTAAAGCCACGGTCTAGATGGTATGCGCCGTAGCGGCCGCGCTCCCCCTCGATCGGAATGCCCATCTCCTGCAGCGCCTTGATGTAGCGGCGAATGGAGCGCACATCGACCTGGAGCCGCTCCGCGAGCGCCGCCCCGGTCATCTCGTGCCGCGATTGCAGCAACTCAAGCACGGCCAACAAGCGCATCGTCCCGGCGGCCATAGCGTCCTCCTTTTGTCGCCTGTGTCGTCGGTTATCCTGCGGCACGGCCACCTGACCGCAGCACAAGTGTAGCAGATCGTTTGTGTTATGACCGTGCTCAGGGCGATTGAACCTTATCGGCACGCCCAACGTGTATGGCGATACGCTCGCGCGTCTGAATCTGCATGCTGACTCCCAACTGCTGCGGTAATAGGCGTTTTTCTGTCCTATTCACGCAGTATGCTAGGTACATTGTGCTGCGACGCACGCGGCACATACGTCTATTTTCACCTGCAACAGAAGGAGCGTTGGATGGCACTGGGCGACACACTTACGTTTTTAGACGAGCTGAGCAGCAATAATACGAAGGAGTGGTTCGAAGCGCATCGGGCGCAATATGAGCGGGCGCGGGCGGCGTTTGAAGATCTCGTCGCCCAGGTGATCGCCCAGTTCGATCGCGTCGATACGATCGGCACCCTTGACCCGAAAGACGCGATCCACCGTATCCATCGCGATGTGCGGTTCTCGCACGATAAATCCCCGTACACCACGCAGCTATCGGCGCTGATCGGGCCAGAAGGGCGCAAGAGCATGCACCGCGCATACTACCTGCGCCTCGCGCCCGGCGATCAGTCGCTCGTCTCTACCGGCGCATTTGCGCTGAGCGGGACAGAACTGCAAACTATCCGGCAGCAAATCGCCGCCGATCCGCAGCCGCTCCGCGCGATCGTTGCGTCCGCATCGTTTCGGCAGCACTTTGGCACACTGAGTGGCGAACAGCTCAAGAGCGCGCCCAGCGGGTTTGCAAAGGATCACCCCGCCATTGATTTTCTGCGCTACAAAGAGTTCCTGGCAACATGCCACTTTAACGACGAGGACGTGATCCGGGCGGATTTCGTCGAGCGCATCATCGCCGTCTGTCAGGCGGGGCAACCACTAACCCACTGGTTTGACCAAGTGCTCGGCGTGCGGGCCAAGCCCCAGCGCTAAGCCGTCCATCTCCGCTGTCACTGCCGTACTACGATGCTCTTGGCCACCTGCTGCAAAAAGCTTGTGTATCAAAGGAAACCCGATGACAACCGACCACGTGCCCGCCCAGACCTGCCCGCTTGCCCACACCCGTGCGCCGGAGGCGTTCAACCCATTCACGCCGCAGTTCAACCGCGACCCCTATGCTGCCTTTCGGGCCGCACGCACAGAACAGCCCGTCTTCTTCAGCCCGGTAATGAATATGTGGGTCGTCACGCGGTACGACGATTTAAAGACGGTGATGAAGGATGTCGTAGCATTCTCGTCCGCCGGTGCGTTCTCGTCCGCCTCGGTGGTATCGCCGGAAGCACTGCGCGTGCTCGGCGGTCTTGAGCACCCAGTGTACCGCTACTCGCTGGTCAACACCGACCCACCCGCCCATACGCGCTTCCGCACCAGCTTTCAGCGCGCGTTCAGCCCACGCCAGGTCGCCATCCTAGAGCCGCAGATCCGCACGCTCACCCACCAACTCCTCGCCGAGCTGCGCGCCACCGGGCAGGCCGACGTGATCGACAGCTTTTGCAATCAGCTGCCGCTTCTGACGATCTGCCGCCTGATGGGCGTCCCCGACGCGGACGCGCCCGACATTAAGCGCTGGAGTACTGATTATATCCGCTTGCAAACCCCCGGTTGGAGCAGCGCTGAACAGCAGGCGATCGGCCAGAGCGTGCTCGATTATTATAATTACATGCTAGCAATTGTACGGCACTATGCGACCAAGCCGGCCGAGAACTTGATCAGTGCGCGATCGCGGCGCGTGCGAGCGTCGCGGAGCCGCTGAGCGACGAAGAGATCGCCGGGCTAACTTTGAATCTGGTGCTGGCCGGACACGAGACGACAGCCGCTCTCCTCGGCAACACGCTGTATACCGCTCTGAGCCAGCGCGAGATCTGGGCTGCATTGGGCGCGCACCCAGAGCTTGCGGGAACCGCAGTGGACGAATTCATTCGGCATGACGGCCCCGCCTTTGGCCTCTACCGCCGCACAACGCGCGCCATAGCCCTTGGCGACGTCACCATGCCACAGGGGGCCACTGTCTTCATCGCCTACTTTGCAGGGAACACCGACCCGGCGCAGTTCCCAGACCCTGAACGACTAGATATTCTGCGGCACAACGCCGCCAGTCACGTTACCTTTGGCCACGGTATCCACTACTGTATTGGCGCACCGTTGGCGCGGCTGGAGCTGCGCGTTGTGCTGGAGGAGCTGCCGCAAGCCTACCCGCACCTGCGGCTCGCCGCCGACCAGAGCTTCACGCCTGTTGCGAGCTTCCTGCTGCGCGCATACGAATCGCTGGTTATCGTGCTAGACTAAAGGGCGACTGCCACCGCAGATGACCAGGCAGGCGAGAGGACGGCGAGATTGTGATCGATACAGAGAACTTCCTACAAGTTGAAGTGACAGCAGTCCACCAGCTACGGGCATGGCTTACGGCGAACCATACACAGCAGGAGAGTATCTGGCTGGTGACATATAAAAAGCACTGCGCCGACCGCTACGTGTCAAGATCCGACGTGCTCGATGAACTGCTGTGTTTTGGATGGATCGACGGCGTCCGGCGCAAGCTCGATCTGGATCGCACAATGCAGCTTGTGGGGCCGCGCCGGACGCACCACTGGGCGCAAAGCTACAAAGGCCGCGTGGCGCATTTGGAACACGCGGGGCGTATGCACCCTGCGGGGCGTGCGGCGATCGCCGCGGCGCAACGAACGGGGTTGTGGGACGCAGATGCCGATGTCGATGCCTTGCTGATGCCGGAGGATCTGGTCGCAGCCTTGGTGGCGCATCCGCCCGCACATGAACAGTTCGCTCAGTTCGCTATCTCGTACCGCCGCAATGTTCTGCGCTGGATCACGCGCGCAAAAACACCTGCAACACGCGCCAAACGTATTGCCCAGACGGCGCTCCTTGCGGCAAAGCATGAGAAAGTGCCACAGCTGTAACCCCCGCCCCGGCACCCACGGCGCGAGCGGCACCTAACGACCATATTCAGGTGTCGCTCGTCCGGGCCGATGCATATCTCGTACCGCTCGGCATTGCGGCAGCCCAGCGCTCACGGCGGTGCCGATCGCGCCAGACAGCATCGTCGGCGGAAAGGTCGGGCGCGGGTGGGCAGCATCGTACTCGCCTTTTCCGCCGTACCGATAAACCCACACAGGTGCCTGCCCCAAAACCTGGCGCTGTGCGGCGAACCGAATGTGCCAAGACGCATAGCAGACCCGAGGCTGGCGTGCTCTTGACAAACGCTTTTTATTCGGATACGATACTATAAAGCGTTAGTACATTCAATAATAAAGGCAGTAGATAGACCCCGCCAGTCTTCTCTTGGTGCGACGCGACTGCATAAAGCGCGTACGTGCCTCTTCCGAATGCCATTCGTTTCTCCGCACCTGATAGATTTCGTGACAGAGCTTGCGCAGCTCACGCCTGCGGTGGAAGCAGCCGCAGCATAGAGGAGATCGCCATGCCCGTCGTATCGATGCAATCCATCCTCGCGGACGCCTTCGCACACCGGTATGGTGTGGCCGCCTTTAATGTATTCAACGATCTCACGCTCGACGCCGTGCTTGAAGCAGCCGCGCAGACCAACTCGCCCGTGATCGTGCAGGTCTCGGTCAAAACCGTCAAGCAGATCGGCGCGGGGCTATTGCAACTTATGTTTGCCGAACTGGCGAACCGGCGGCCTATCCCCGCCACCTTGCATCTCGACCATTGCCCAGATTTTGCAGTGGCCCAGGCTTGCCTCGAGGCCGGCTGGAACTCAGTATTATTCGACGCGTCGAACCTCAGTTACGACGAGAATGTGCGCCAGACGACGGAGATGGTCACGCTGGCCCACCGCTACGGTGCGGCGGTCGAGGGCGAGCTTGAGCCGGTGAAGGGCGTCGAGGACGATCACGGCAGCGACGAAGAGGGCGCGATCGTTACGCTGGAGCAGGCCGTTCAGTTTATGCGTCTGACGGGCATCGACAGTTTTGCGCCCGCGATCGGCACAGCCCATGGTGTATACACCAGTGCGCCGACGATCAATTACGCCCGCGTCGCCGAGATCGTCGCAGCCCAACCGCTACCGATCGTGCTGCACGGTGGCACCGGCCTGAGCGATACACAATTTCAACAGCTCATCGCTCTGGGCTGCGCCAAGGTAAATATCTCTACCGCGTTGAAGATCACCTACGCCGACAGCTACCGCACGTATCTGAGCGCGCACCCGAGCGAGTACAACCCGCTGAAACTGCTCGACGCCGTGCGCGCGGATGTGGTGGCGATGGCCAAAAGTTATATGCAGATCTTCGGCAGTGTGGGGAGGGCAGCATGACCTACGCGCTGATCTTCGATTGCGATGGTGTTCTCGCCGATACCGAGCAGTACGCCCACCTGCCTGCTTTTAACCAGATGTGGCGTGAACTCAATGTAGCGTGGCAGTGGAATACCGCCCAGTATGCCCACAAGCTCACAATCGGCGGCGGCAAAGAGCGGATGGCCAGCCTCGCCGCCGACGCCGACGCCGTACTGATGATGCAGGCCGACGTTGAACCACACGGGCGAGTTGAAGGCCGCCTTCTGCGTGACGAGGAGGTGCGTGAGCTCGCCGAGCTCCTGGGAAAAGAGCCCGCGGCGTCCGAATTGCTGACCTCTTGCGACACCGATTCGCTTCGGCTTATCGCGCGCGCACTGGCCACAGCATTGATCGCGCGGACGAAGGTGAGCTCCTCGAGTACCTGACGCTGGAGATCGCAGAGCGGGAGGCCTTCGGCGACCCGACTGGACGCGATCTCGTCGTCGGGCTCTCGAAGCTGCTCGCGTCGTACACGAGGTTGGTGCCGTTGATGGTCACCACCCCGTCCACGCCACTGACGCTGATCACCGCGAGGGTATCGCCCACGTCGCGTCGGAGTCGTTGGCGGAGCACGTTCCACGAACGAGGTCGCACCCACCGACACGTTGACGGTATCGTCGATGGCCACCGGCGCCGTCGTTCGCACCCACCACGGTCACAGTCACGGTCGCGCTGGCGGTGCCCAGCGCCGTCGTCCGCGGCGAGGAACTGCCGGCCTATCTGTCGCGCCCGGCGCTGCGCGAGCTGACGGCCGGAAATCGCTACACGGTCGATTTCGGGCCCGCGGTGGACGGCATCCATTTCGTCGGCGTCCGGGCCCCGGGCAACCGCGCCCTATCGTCG
>JAAUTF010000271.1 GCA_012031775.1 Candidatus Altimarinota bacterium
CCGCGTCATGGCGGCGAGGCCCTGGGCGACTCGCGCACGGCAGCGAGCGGTACGAAGAACACGCCGTCGGCGAAGGACGGGGCTACGGCTAGGGCGGCGTGCAGCGCAAGCCGTGTTTTGCCAACGCCGCCCGGCCCGGTGACCGTGATCAGGCGATTGGCCGGGTCGGCGAGCAATCCCTGCAGCTCGGCTAGCTCACGCTTGCGGCCAACGAGACTTGTAGGCGGGAGCGGCAGCGCTTCGCGCACGAACTTCGCCACTGGCGCAGGCGCGGGCGCAACGCTGTGTTTGATTGTTTCGTAGAGCGCGCTCGTTGCAGGCTCGGGCTCGATATGCAGCTCGGTCTGCAGGATGCGTCGGCACTGCTCGAACTGCGCGAGGGCGGCGGTGCGCTGGCCCATGCGCGCGAGCAAAAGCATCGTGCGACGATGCGCCTCCTCACAGAGCGGGTCGAGCTCGGCCCAGCGACGGGCAAAGGAACACGCCTTGCCTGCATGCTCGCCCCAATCTTGCGGGTCGGAAAGCCGCTGAAGTGCGGCACACGCTTGCTCGCGCAGCCGTTCGCGCTTTACGAGCACCCACTCCTCGAACTCGACGCTAGGGCTGAGCGGCAGATCGCTGAGAAAATCGCCGTTATAAAGCGCCACAGCCCGCTCAAGCTCGCTTCCGTCGTCGGCGCTCAGGTGCTGGCCGAACGCAGCCACATCGAGCCAGATCTCAGGGCTCGGGCCGAGCGCCACTGTGTCGCGTGTGGTGTGCAGCAGCGGATACGCGGGAGTGTCGTGGAGCGCACGGCGCAGGTGCCACAACGCCTGGCTCAGGCTGTGGCGCGCTGCCTGCTCGTCTTGCTCGGGCCACAGCAGGCCGACGAGTGTTGAGCGACGATGCAGCCGCTCGCCCTCGACCGCGAGGTAGATCAGCAGCGCTAACACTTTGTCGTAGCCGAAAACCAGCGGCCTGCCATTGCACCGTATTGATGTCGCCCCCAGCAGGGCAAGCGAGAGCCGTGGCTGTGACGGCACCTCAAACTCACTCGATGGCGAGGTATGTTCTTGGTTCATAACAAAAGTATACATCTTAATTTTGACGCAGCATTGACAGTTTGTTGAGCTATGCCCGCTACACTGGCAGAGTGAAGGCAATAACCTTACCGGTAAAGTGTGCAATGTGCAGTCCGATAGGGCAAAGTCGGTCGTACCACAAACCGCCAGCATATACGGAGATACCCAGAACAATGCGCCCATTCGAATGGTTGTTCTTCCTCGCCTTTCTGCCTGCGCTCCTCATGCCCTATCTTCTCACCGCCGATCACCGCCACCGCGACAGCGCTATAGTGGTGCTTATGCTTGTCGGCGCACTGCACCTCGGCGTCGAAGGCTGGCGCAGCCAGATGATTCCTTTGTACGCGCTTGCCACCCTGCTGCTTGTGCTGCGCTTCATACGGCCAAAACGTGCAAGCCAGCGTCGACCGGGTCACGTGGCGCTCGCTTTCACCGCGCTGGCCTTGCTCGCAGCAGGTTTGCTGCCGGGCTGGCTACTGCCAGTCCTCACCCTGCCACACCCCACCGGCCCCTATCCCGTCGGGCTGGTCGATCGCGAACTGCACGACACAGCCCGCAGTCGACGGCTCATGGTGTCGGTCTGGTATCCTGCAGCGCAAGGTGGCGATCCCGCACCTTTATTGCAGCATCCGCAGGCGCTTGTCGCCGGCCTGACAAGCGCCTTTGCGTGCCCGCCGCCGCGCCTCTCCTGCAACACCTACGCTACGCCACCGTCGTTGCCAACAGCACCGCAGCAGTGCATAACGAACACGCACCCTTTCCAGTGCTCGTATTTTCCCATGGCTTGGTCGGGCTGCGCGCGCAAAACAGCTCGACCCTCCAAGAACTGGCGAGCTGGGGCTATGTAGTGGTGGCGCTTGATCACACCGATGCTGCCGCTGCGACGGTGTTCCCCGATGGCGAAACGCGCCGCTTCGACCTGCAGCGCTTCGGCATAAGCCCAGCAGATGAAGAGCGCGCCACCGAGGTGCTACTGCCGGTATGGCTTGCCGACCAACGCTTTATCTACGCCACGCTGGCGCAGTGGGCGCAGAACGACCCATTGTTGGGGGGCAGGCTTGACCTGCAGCGCATGGGGTCGTTTGGGCATTCCTTCGGCGGTGCCACCGCGCTAGCCGTTTGCCAGGTGGAAGCGCGCTGCCGGGCTGCAGTGATCCTGGATGGCGGTGTGGCGGACGCTCAGTTGAGCAAGCCGACGACGCGCCCCTTGCTGTTGATGAGTTCGAGCCACAGCCACGAACTGCCGGACACCATCGCCAAATGGACGCGCCTGATCAGCACTGCCGCAGCCCCGGCCTATTGGCTGGAACTACCTGGAAGCGATCACTATTCGTTCACTATCGTCCCCCTGCTCTCGCCGCTGCTCGCGCCGCCCGGCGTCGACGCACGCGCCACGCTCGGCGTGGTGGACAAGTACCTGCGCGCCTTCTTCGACCTGCATTTGCGCGGCAAGGCCACCCCCTTGTTGCAACCGACCGCAGGCGAAACCGATGTGCGTTGGCACAGTAGATAATGCCATTTCAGATTGCAAATTTTGGATTGCAGATTGTCGCGGCCACCGTAACACCGCATCGCAGCGCCATGTCACCCCGAGCGTTGAAAGGATCTCTTATGTCATCCCGAGTAGAAACGTCCACGCCGCCGCACACGCCACATCCGATCGGCCCGTACAATCACATCGCAAAAGTCGGCCAGTTCATCACCATCGGTGGAACGGCGGGCTTCGACCCGGCCAGCGGCGAGCTTGCCGGGCCGGATGTCTCCACGCAAACTCGGCAAATCCTTACATCGTTCGCGGTCATGCTCGCCTCAGTCGGCTCCGATCTGGAGCATATCGTTCACTGCAATGTCTTTCTCAAAGATATGGGCGACTTCGATGAGATGAATCGCGCCTATAGCGAACAGCTGGGCAACCACCGACCCGCGCGCACCGTTATCGGCGTTGCCGAACTGCCCAAGCCGGGCGTGTTGCTGACCATGAATGTGACGGCAGTCACGAGCGACGTTTTTTGACGCTGTATAGATAGTTCTTTGAGTGTGGTTCGCTACGATGGCCGGGTGCGACAATTCGCACCCGGCCTTCATGTTTTCATCCAAGTTAGGGAGAGACCAATGCAACCCATTCGATCGATCGTCGCCGTTTTGCTCGCCGCCCTGTTATTAACCCTGGTCGGCTGCGGTGCCCCACCTGTCACCTTCGCCGAAGTACCCGTGCATCCCGAGATGACACCGATGGAGCGCGGCAGCAACAGCATAGCCGACGCATTCGCCAGCTCGCTTGAAACGTCGTTGACCGAGCGCGGCACCGTGGAGCTACAGCTATACAGCGTACCTAACGCCGTGATGTGGGAAGAAATCGACGGCTTCTACAGTTCGGCGCTGGCCGAGAGCGACTGGAAGCTCGCCGCCGAATTGCAGCAAGAAAGCGCCGGGATCAACACCACGGGCTGGATGCGCGGCAGCTTCGCCAGCGAGCAAGGGCTGATGGTGGGCTACGCTCCCGACATGCTCGGCGACGGCGCGTTCCTGATTGTGGCCTTGTTTAGCGAATGATAAGGATGCTATTCATGCTAACCCATACCTTCGCCCGCGTGCGTTCGCTCGCATGCTTCATCTTACTGCTGGCCTTCTGCGCCACGCTGCTGCCCGCGCACAGCGTTTCCGCCGAGGAGCAGATTGTCATCATCCCCAAGGAAGAGATGCAAGTGTCGCTGTTGCAGTCGCTGTGGCAGCTTGCGGAGCAGAAAAGCCCCCAGCCGCCTGCTAGTCGGGTCGAGCAGCTACTGGTCAATGAGATCTTGCTGCAAACCAGCTCAGAGCCCGACTACGAGCAAATCGTGGCTACGTTTCGCCAAAACTACCGGTCGAGAGTATCTGAGTTCGCGTATCGTGGCTACGATTCGTTGGTCTATTGGGGGCTGGAGTCGGCTGCGGCAATACCTGTGCTCAAACCCAAGATCAGTGGCCTTGCCAACACGCTGATCAACACCAATCTTCTGCCAGGTGATACGAACACCAAATTAGCGATTGTGACCGGCGTCCGCGAGTATGAGTTTTACACTGCTGCCCGCGAGCAGGCGCGCAGAACCAGCCAAAAAGCCAAGCAAGACCCGCAGTTCGCCGCGCGCTACGATAAGGTCAACAAAGACAAGTTGGGTGCGAGTATTACCGAGTTGGACGACGTAGGCACGTTCATTCGCGATCACCCCGACGCTGCCGTGCCGCCCAAGATCGCGCAATCGCTGCGCGCCGACGGCTCAGTGGCGATTTCGCTTGCCGATCTGAACGAGCTGGCCCGCACCGAGTTCGGCAAGATCAACGCCTCGATCGACGATCTGCAACAAACGGTGGACAGCATCAACGCCAAGCAGGATGTGCTGCTCGACTATGTGCTCGACGAGCGCGAGCGCCAGAAGGCGCAGGCGCTGGCTCAGGCCAAGGCGGAGGAGCACCGCCTCAAGCTTCAGGTCGCGCAATCGGCGATCAACATTGTGGCGACGCTAGCCGGCTATATCGACCCCGAGCGCGGCAAGCAGATCAGTGTGATCGGCAACGCGGCGCTGCAAATCGCCGAAGCCTACAGCAGCTGGTCAAAGGCGGTGGCCGGGCTGGGCACGCTCGACGCGCTCGGCTCGCTCAGCACGGCGGCCATGACCGGCAACGTGATCAGCGCGGTGCTTAACGTGGTCAGCCTGTTCGGCCCGGCGCAGCCCACCCCCGAGCAGATGATCCTCGAAGAGATCGGCAAACTCAGGCAGCAGGTCAGCGAGTTGCGCAGCGAGATGCACGAGCGCTTCGACCGCGTCGATGCGCAGCTCAACACGATCTACATGACCTTGCAAGATCGCTTCGACAAAATCGACCTGCGGCTGGGCAAGATCGAGGGCAGCATCGAGGAGATCCAGCAAACGCTCGTTCGCCTCGACCAGACGCTGAACCGCATCGAGCGCAACAGCTTCGAGTTTCTGGACGCAACAAACCGCCGCCCGCTGCTCAACGCCATCAATGGCGGCCTTGGCTATCGCGAACGCACCGGGCTTGTGATGCCCTACCAGCCTGATTTCGTGCGCTATGAAAACGACTTCCACAGTTGGGGGACGCTGTTCGCCTTTGACCCGCTCAGTGCAGGGCCGACCCAACGCGATTATAGCGATGCGGCGGTGCTAACCGAGCTGAGCGCCTACCCGCTCGATGTTAACATCAACTACCTCAACGGCTGGCTCATCGCCAATGGCATACAGCCCTTCGCGAACAAACGCCTGCCCGGCCCGCGCGACTGGTTGTTCGCTAGCCGGGCCTACGCGCAGTTGGGGCTTGAATGGCCTGAGCACGCTGCCCAGATCCAACCCGAACGCCAGGCGGCGCTCAACGCAGTCGGTCAGGAGCTAGAGCAGGCCATGCAGAACATCTCCACCCGCCTGACCCCCGATGGCCCGCAGGGCAACATGCCGCTCTTTACCGAGGTGATCTCGTACTATATCGAGAAGATCGAGCGCGTCGACGTGGCCCTGGCATCAACCGAGAATGTCTTCGTCGCCGAGCGCGCCAACGCCCTTGGCCACAACGTCGCCTTCGACCTCTACGGCGGTGTCGATCAGGCCATGGAGTACGTCGCACCGGAGGTGGCGACAATAACGTGCGGAAACGCGCCCAACCTCGCCGCGCCCCACAACCTGAAGCAGATTATCCCCGACTACAATCGTGTCACGCTGGCCGAGTACCTCAAGCTGAGCACGATCAAGGTCTGTCTCGAAGGCGAGGATGTTGAACCGAGATCGGAGTGCTTTCCCGACCCTAACGACCCGCGCGACCCGGTAGGAATCTGCTTCAACTATACCAAAACCAGGGCCACGCTGCGGGTATATATCGACGATGTCGTAGTCGCTACACGCGCTGTCACGCCCCCAGATGAGCGACTGGTGGACAATACCACCACAGCGCTGGCCTTTATTCACCTGGCGTGGCCCTCGTACAAAGAGGCGTTCGAAGCGCAGTTTGCCGCTCCGGCAGCGGCGAGCGCGGCGGCAGAATCACCTGCGGCGGCCAGGCAGCTTGCGTCCACAACCAGCGAGCTGGAGCAAGCTCTGCTAAGCCTGCAGCAGGCCTTCAACGGGCGTGTGCTGATCGAACTGAACAATGGAGCGGTGACAGATGAAGCGAACGAACTGGCGGGGCCAAGAAGCTGCTGGAAAGCTTTGTGTCGCTCGGCATGCCACGGGCGCTGGAAAGCGACGACTTGCTGCGCTCCTTGTTATACAGCAACCAGGCGCTCGTCGACGACCAGCAGGTGGCAGTGGCCTACAGCATGCCGATCAGCTCCACGCTCGGCACAAACGAGGTCGACAGCCCGCCCGATCTCACCGTCAACCCACGCATCACGTTGATGACGACGGCGAAGAAGCGTCACGAAGCGCTGGGAACACTGCTGACCAGCTATAGTGATGCTATCAGTGCTAAAACCTACAGCGAGCCGATCAGCCTGATCAACGACACCCGGCTACGCCTGCGTCTCACGCACAT
This sequence comes from Candidatus Altimarinota bacterium, assembly GCA_012031775.1. Classification (GTDB taxonomy): domain Bacteria; phylum Chloroflexota; class Chloroflexia; order Chloroflexales; family Chloroflexaceae; genus JAAUTF01. The sequence continues at coordinate 6,582 of JAAUTF010000271.1, forward strand.
CCTGGCGGGCGGCGAGTCGATGCGCCGCCGCCGGTCAGCAACCGTCGCCTCTTTCTCCCAATAGTCAGGCGTTGATGTCGTCGCCCTATGCGCTACAATGGCGCGGCGTATGGGGCACAATAGGGCGGGCAGTATTGCCCGCCCTGCTCATGAACAAGGTTGAGTGGCACGTGGCAGCTATGGTGCCACGTGCCACACAATGCTTTTCCCTACGTTACGCGGTAGGCGCGTTTCGCCAGGCCCACTGCCAGCTCGTAGGCCAAATCGTAGGCCTCGTCCTCGGCCAACAGCCCCTCCACCACCTGGCCAGCCAGCCAGTCGCAGCTCACCCGCCGCCACACATCGTGGCGGGCCGGGATCGAGGCGAAGGCGCGCGTGTCGTCGTTGAAGCCGGCGGTGTTGTACAGCCCCGCCGTCTCAACCACCTGGTCGAAGTAGCGGCGCATGCCGTATACGCTGTCGTGGAACCACCAGGGCGGGCCAAGCAGCACGGCAGGGTAGTAGCCGGCCAGCGGGGCTAGCTCGCGACTGTAGCTGCTCTCGTCGAGGGTGAACAGGATTAGTCGGAAGCGCGGATCTGCGCCGTAGGCGTTGAGCAGCGGGCGCAAGTTGCGCGTCCACTCCGTCGCCACCGGGATGTCGGCGCCATATCGGGGCCAAAGCGGGCGCAGAGCGCCTCGTGATGATTGCGCAGGCTGCCAGCGTGGATCTGCATCACCAGGCCGTCTTCGCAGCTCATGCGCGCGAACGCGATCAGCATGTGTGCGGTGAAGCGTGCGGCATCGTTAGTGTCGGCATGGCCGCTGAGCGCGCGGGCGACGAGCGCCTGCAAGGCTTCGTGGACGAGCCTCGGCTTCTCCCGAACTCCGGTCAGGCGGATGGCTTCGGCAACCAACCCGTCATCCAAGGTGATCGTCGTTCTCATGCATCAAAAAGTGCATCACCTGATGCAGGACGGCAAGCAGAATGGGCGGGTATCCCCGTCTCTGCGCCCTCCCCTATTCCTTCAGGTAGAGCTCGATGACGGGGATGGCGACGTCGGGCTTGCGGATGGGGAGGTTGAGGACGGTGAGGCCTTCGGCGCCGCCGCGTGG
>JAAUTF010000272.1 GCA_012031775.1 Candidatus Altimarinota bacterium
ATCACGCGAGTACAAATTACCGGCAACCGCGTAGTCGGCAGGGTTCAAGGCGGGCAGCACGCGATCTTGATGGTGTCCACAACAGGCAAATGCCAAGCCCCGAGCTAGCGCTACCGATAGTGACATTCTGAGCAAAAAACGGCGGCCATTCCATAAGCACTCCTCGGCCACTGGGCTCAAACCTGCTTCTTCACCGGTGTTTGCTGCGGTGCTGTCGCGCCAATGCGCAGCACCAGAAAGAGAATGGCACCGCTAAGGCGCAAAACGCCGGCGACGATCAGCGCAGTGCGGATGCCGATTGCGTCGGCGAGCAAGGTACCGAACAGCGGCATAAGAAACAGTGCGGCGTTCTGCGTCATCTGATAAATGCCGATATAGCTGGCCTGATGGTCTTGGGGCGCATTGCTTAACACCAGATCGAAATTGACGAGATCATTGCCGGCAGCAAAAAAGCCGACACAACCGGCGAAAATAGCCAGCATCAGCACCGACTCGGTACTGGCAACGGCCAGCGGGTAGAGCGCCATGCCGAAGCTTGTTGCGAGCAACACAAAACCAACACCGCGGCGGCTCACAAGCATCGACCAAATAAAGTAGGCGATCAACAGCACACCGCTGTTGGCCATGCTAATGATGCCGATCCAAGCATCGCTGGCCCCCACCTCGCGTACCCAGTAGAGCGGCAAGAGCGGCAGCGCCATAGCTACACCGGCGCGAAAAACAAAGGCGCTGTAGTTGAAGCGCTGAAAAGCAGGCGGCGCATCCAGCAGCAAGCGCAAGGTTGCCGCGCCCAGACGCTTATCGTTGCGTTGCTCTTCAACATACGGCGGGTTGTCGGGCAGCACGATCGAGCGCGAGAAAAGGTAGCTGAGCAGACCGCCGATTAAAGGAGCCGATGAAAACAAGCTGGTAGTTCAGCGGAAAAGGCATGGTGTTAAGCGCCAGGCCCACCAGCGCTACAGTGATCGCCGTTGTCGCCCCCAGCGACGACCAGCGCAGGCTCATGAGCCAGAAACGTCGCTTTGGCCCGGCCACCCCGCCCATCACCACCGTGAAGGCCACATTGACGAACGTGCTCGGCACTGTTACCAATGCCCAAATCGCGATCACCAGTACCGGCACCCACTCCAAAGGCACAAAAAAAGGCAGCAACCCGAAGAGCACATACGACCAGAGCACCCAAACGCGCATGCCTGAATACCAGGGCACAACATTACGCTGGCGCTCTAGAAAGCGCCCCACCGGCACGCCAAAAAGCGCGCCGGTAAGCGCTGGCAACGAGGTAAGCAGACCAACCAGGAAATTAGAAGCACCAAGACGGGCGAGGAAAACCGCGAGGAAGGTACCAACACCTACCACGATACCGACACCAATGCCATCGATCAGCACCGCGCGGTAATTGCGCTCGTCGACATTGGCCGGTCGGACAAGCCAGCGAAAGGCGGACGGTTGCAAACGAAACGACATGTGCGTTCTTTTCGCGACGTCGACGACGTAGTTGCCGCCGCGAAAAACTACGTGTTTACCGCACAGCGAGCGCTACCCCTCGACGAGCGGCGCGATCAACTCGACGCGGTTGCCAAAGGGGTCGCGGAATTCACAGCGATTGTACCCGGGAATCGGGATCGCGTCGAGGGTGACGATACCAGCTTCGGCCAGGTGCGCGACCCAGGGCACCAGAGCATCCACTTGATAGGCAATATGCGCTTTGGTTGCACTGCGATCAACACTCTCTTCGACACCAGTATAGACTTGCAATTTTCCTGCCAGCAGCCAAAAACCGCCGCGCCCCTGCAGCGACAGCGGCTTAGAAATTTCTTGCAGGCCGAGCACATCGCAGTAAAACGCCCGCGCCGCGTCTTCGGCTCCAGGCGGGATCGTGATTTGAACGTGATGGATAGTAACGATCTGCATCTGAACAAGCTCAACGCCAGCGCAGATCTTTGATCTGCGCTGGCGCTGCCCTCTTATTAACACGATGTACACCGTGGTACAGGCCTGACGGCTCGATGCTGCAGGCGTAACCCTGCAAAGCCCGCTAGGGCGGGAGCGGGCAGGCTACGCGCTGGAAGGCCGCCTGCGTAACCTGCCCGTTTGCGGGCTGGGCCGTAGGAGCCAGCCCGTACCTCGTATTATTTACACTTCCATCACAACCGGCAAGATCATCGGGCGGCGACGCGTCTCGCGGTAGAGAAACTCGCTGACGACATCTTTAATCTTGCGGTTGACGAAGGCCGCATCACCTTGCGTAGGCCCGCTGCCATTGCGCGAAGTGAGCGCGGCGCGCACGGTGTCTTTGGTAGCCTCGATCAGATCCTGGCTCTGGCGCATATAGACAAAGCCGCGTGAGACGACATCGGGGCCGGCGACGAGCTCACCGGTGGCGCTATCCGATGCTGACCACCACCATCAGCATGCCGTCTTTAGCAAGCATCTGGCGATCGCGCACCACAACATTGCCGACATCACCAACGGTCGTGCCATCTACATAGATATAGCCAACCGGCGCTTTGCCAGTGACTTTGCCATAGCCGCGGCTAAACTCCATGATCGCGCCATCTTCGGGAATGATGACGTTCTCGTCGCTGAAATAGCTGCCCATGCCAATCGCCAGCCGCCGGTAGAGCATCATATGGCGGTAGTCGCCGTGGAACGGCACGACATACTCAGGACGCAGCAGGGCAAGCACCATCTTCAGTTCTTCCTGCGCGGCGTGGCCAGAGACGTGGACATTCGCACCTGCGCCGTAGATCACATCGGCACCAAGGCGGAAGAGATTGTTGATCACTTTGCTAACCGACACCTCATTGCCGGGGATCGGCGTGGCCGACACAACAACCGTATCGCCCTCTTTGACCTTGACGTGCGGATAATCGCGGTTGGCCATACGGTTAAGCGCGGCCATCGGCTCGCCCTGGCTACCGGTGCAGACAATCGCGATCTGATCGTCGGGGTAGGCCGCCATCTCGTGCGGGCGAATGATTGTGCCTTCGCTGGCGCGAAGATAGCCCAACTCGAAGGCGATACGCGAGTTGTTCTCCATACTGCGCCCGAGCAGCAGCACCTTGCGCCCATAGGCCTCCGCCGAATCGATCACCTGTTGCACACGGCTGATATTTGAGGCAAAGGTCGCGACGATGATGCGACCGGGGGCAACAGCGAAGATCGTGTCGAAAGCCTCACCCACCGAAGTCTCGCTCGGCGTATAGCCCTTCGACTCGACACGCACACAATCGGTGAGCAGCAGCAACGGCTTGCGCGTGCCGATATCGGCGATCTTGACGAGATCGGTCGGACGCCCATCGACCGGTGTATAATCGAGCTTCCAATCGGTAAGATAGACCACAACGCCCGCCGGCGTGGTGATGGCAAAGCCAACCGCATCGGGAATAGAATGGGCGATATGAAACGGCTCGACGGTAAAATGCTCACCCACGCTAAAGGCTTCGCCCGCCTTGATCGTGTTCAGAATCGCCTTATCGAGCAGGCGGTGCTCTTTGAGTTTGTGCGCGATCATGCCGACCGTGAGGCGCGTGCCATAGATCGGCGGATTGCCGAGATCATTCAACAGATGCGGCACGGCCCCAATATGATCTTCGTGGCCATGAGTGAGCAGAATGGCGCGGATTTTTATTGGACTTCTCGCGCAAAATAGGTGATATCGGGTAGCACGAGATCGACGCCAAGCATATCGGCATCGGGAAACATCACGCCACAGTCGAGAATAAGAATTTCATCATCGTACTCAAGCACCCACATATTGCGCCCGACCTCCCCAACACCACCGAGGGGGATTGCGCGCACACGATTTTTTGCCATAAGCGTACTGTGAAGTCGTTATGCCGTACTAAAGGCAGAGACTTCGCTCCTTTCTAAGCGTAAAGCTACATACAGAAGTTAGCCGCACCGCCGCCCACACATCGTTGGGCCGTGCAGCCTGGCCAAATATCGGACGGCGAGCTGCCATCGACACAGCTCGTGATCAACACCTGGTTCTAGATCTACCTATGAACTCGCCGACGCAGCCACCTCAGCATCGGCGACACTGCTGGCGCGCTGGCGTATCGTCTCCAGCAACTCATCGCGGGCGGCGAGGCCGCTGTAAATTGGCAGACGTTGGCGACCATACGCCTGACCGTGCAGAAACCGCAGCATCGGGTTGCGGATCTGTACAGTATGGTCAGATGTCAGCAAAATTTCATCGAGCGGCTCATCACCGTCATCGTCGACGCGGCGCACGGCAGCGATACTCGACCAGGGGTAAAGCAGATTAACACCGAGCGAGGTGAAGCGCAGGCCTTCTTCGTCAGGCGTATAGGCCGCGTCCCACTCTTCCAGCAAATTCCATATCAACAGCGGTGTGGCAACGATCAATACCAGCATGAGGAGCGCCGGTACAATCTGACCGATAGTGAGCCCCTGCTCGATGCTCGCGCTGAGCGTGGGCCAGAACTGCAACGGATTGTAGCTGATACCAAGCGTACGGCTGAAGCTCCAGAGCGCAAAGGCCCAGATCAAGACCGCGCCGACAAGCAGGATCAACGTGATACGGCGACCCGCAGGTGACAGTCGATAGGTTTTCATAGCCTGACGTGGCGTGGCGGCAGCGCATCAACCGAGACGCGCGACCGCAGCGCGTTCAAAACAGCGATAATTGCTCCAGCGGCGGCTCGTCGTCGGGCTTAACCGGCGCGGCTGGCTGCGCTGCCTGCTCCTCGGCGTTGGCGAGGATGGCCGGAAGTTGCTGGAAATCGGCCTCGATTAATGGGCGATTCTGCGGCTGATGGAGCGCTGCGGCCGGATGCAACATCGGCACAATCAGACGCCCATGGCTTGCCCGTGGCTGACCGTGAATACGCGATATTTTCTCGCCGGGCAGAAAAAGTGCCATCGAAAAACGGCCCAGGGTGACGATAACGCGCGGGTTGATCGCGTCGATCTGACGAAAGAGATAGTTCTTCGTGCAGGTCGAAACTTCCTCCGGCTGCGGATCGCGGTTCTGCGGCGGGCGACACTTCACCACATTGGCGATGAAGACGTCGCTGCGCTTTAAACCGGCCATCGCCAGTAGTTCATCCAGAAACTGGCCCGAAGGCCCGACGAAGGGGCGACCTTGCCGGTCTTCGTGGTAACCTGGGCCTTCGCCAATGAACATAATTTTTGCATCGGGCGGGCCTTCGCCGGGCACTGCCCGTGTGCGCCCCTGGTGCAGCGGGCACAGCTGGCAACCACGCACTTCCTGCGCAATGATCGTTAAATCCGACTCAGCTATCGTTTCGTCGCTCGCTGTCATCCCTAGACCTTCCTCTAGCCCTTATTCATTATACTGTACCCGCGCCACTTCCGCCAACAATGAAACTTTATTGACAAGCATGAACTGCAATAGTATCCTCAACCTGTGCCTCCAGACTTTTTTAATTAGATATTATGATGCGCATTTTCGTATTGATCATAGTATGCGCCGCGCTTGGCGTGCTCATCATTATGCTTGTGCCGCCCTGGCAGATGCCCGATGAGCCCGCGCACTTCGAGTACGCTGCGCTTTGGGCGCGTTCTGGCCAGCTACCTCAGGCTAGCAGCTATGATGATGCTATCGATCGTGCGCTCGGTATCTCGCTTGCGCAGGAGCATTTTTATAGCTACCTAATGCCTATACCACCAACTGCGCCACCGGAGACGTTAAGTGCAGCGCGCGAGCTGTTCTTTATGCCGCGCCAAGTCGGCGGCGACCCACCGCTTGCCTATGCCCCAGCCGCCCTCCTGCTGCGCAACCTGCAAACCTGGCCGATCGAGATGCAGCTGCGCACAATGCGTCTGCTGAGCCTGCTTTACACACTTGGCGCTGTGCTCTGTGTCTACTGTAGCGCTCGTATGCTGAGCGATAGCCGTGAAGTTGCGCTCGCAAGCGCGCTGCTGGTTGGTCTGCAGCCACAATTTCTTTTCATCGGGGTGGCAGCAAGCAATGATGCACTGGCAAATCTGCTTGGATCTGCAACCTGCCTGGCGCTTATCGCAGGAGGCAGGATGCAGAATGCAAGATGCAGAAGTGCGCCGATTCTTGTCTTGCTGGTGCTTATTCTCGCTGGCCTTGCTACGAAACGCGGGTTTGTGCCGCTCGCCGCCGCTCTGCTCTTGATCGCGTGTGCTGCTTGGTTGAAGCAAGTTTGGGGCCGGGGTAGGGGCGCAGCATGCTGCGCCCCGTACCCGGCCGTCGTCTACGTTACTGCTTATAAGTAGTGCAGCGCTCGTGCTTATCCTGGCAGCGTTCGTCCCTGCAGGCGATCCGCAGGTTGCTGCTAGCTGGTATGGCCCGCCGAGCGGGGCGAGCGTGCAGCGGATTGAGCGCAGCGTACACGGCATGCCAGCGCTGCGTCTGCCCTCCGGCAGTAGTGCGACGCAGCATCTGCCGCTGGTGATCGGCGAATGGGCACAGGGCGATAGGCTGGGTTTTAGTGCGCGTGTCTGGAGCACCACGCCAGCACAGGGGCGCTTATTGATCGACTACGGCTGGGAGCGATACACGCTCGACTTCGTCGCCGGGCCGCAGCCCCAGGCCATAAAGCTCGATGGCCTGATCCCGCTGTATGCGCCGCAGCTGCACCTGATGGTGCTCAGCGATAGCGGCGAAATCTTCGTCGACAATCTGCGGGCCAGTGCCGCGCGCCAGCCGAACTTGAACCTGCTGAGCAACAGCGATCTACGTCAACGCGGTGAAATACAAAGTGCCCTCTCGCTACGTATAGATCAATATCTGCCGCTGCACGAACTACGCTGGGCCTGGCAGAGCGGGCGTTTTTTCGGGCCAGCCCCGGCGGGGCCGGAGGTGCTGCGGGTGCTCTTTGCAAGCTTCTGGGGCCAGTTCGGCTGGATGTCGATCCCGCTTGTCGGCGGGACGCTGTGGGAGCCGCTGCTGCTCGGCGTGTGTAGCGGCGGGCTGCTCGGTGTCGTACGCTTTTATGCGCTGCCAACAACGACGCCCCGGCAGCGACATAGTGTGCTAGCGCTGCTGGTGATTAGCGGGCTGAGCGTGATTGCGGCGCTGCTGAACAGCTACCTGCAACCGCGCGCCGAGGCGCTGCCACAGGGCCGTTATTTGTTCCCGGCCTTCGCACCGATCGCGCTGCTGCTGACGATTGGCTGGCACGCACTGCTGCCTATAAACCTACGACGCACTGGCTTTTTTTATCTGGCTGGCATTGTGGGGTACGCTGATGATGCACGGGTTATGGCTGCTGGAGCGGGCGTATTGATCTGGAGGAAGCAGCATTCAGGGTAGCGATATTCTGAACCCTGAATGCTCGCACGATCACGCAGCTAGTACGCTGAAGCGTACGTTCACCTTCGACGAACACCTGGTTATGGTGGGCTAAAGCCCGCTTCAAACCCGCTATGAACTTCCGCCAACATGTACGAGCACAATTCGCTCACAGCACCTTCATTGCACGCTGGCAGCAACTCGGCCTGACAGCGCTGCTCTTTCTGCTGCCTTTCGAGACGCAGGGCGGTGTGCAGCTGCCGGGGCTGCTCCTCACGCCGCTGGAGCTGCTGGCGCTCGCCGTGCTGGGCGTGTGGGCAGCTGGGCTCTGGCGTGAACAGCGCTGGCCGCAGGTGCCGCGCGCCGCCGCGCTGGCGGGCGCTGTCTTTCTGGGCGCGCTCCTGCTGAGCGCGGTGAT
>JAAUTF010000273.1 GCA_012031775.1 Candidatus Altimarinota bacterium
GCCACCCGGATGAACGTGGTGCGCGACGCCCTCGCGCAGAAAGGAAGCATCAGCGACGTGAAGATCACGCTGGTCGGTCGGCCCGGAGCCGTGGCGGTGCGTCCCAACTGTGTACTTATGGCGATGGCGAACACGCGGGGGCCGAGCCTGCCCAAAGGGTTACCGGACATTCCGACGACACCTACGACCTATACCGTCTACATCGCCCACAAGCACTGGCGCGGGATGGAAGAAGCGCTCGCCAATCCCGACGATGCGCTCATCATCGAGGGTTGGGCCGCCTACGACCCCGAACTCGAAGGGATCGCCGTCTTTGCCACGTTTGTCACCACCACGCTGCGCCGGGCGCAGCAGAAAGGTTCAGCTTCCGATGCCTAATGCAGGACACGGCCCAAATATCGGTCACGGCTATGTGAAGTACGTGATCATCGACCGGCAGGGGAACGAGTTGCCGCCCGTCGTCTTTCCGGCCCTCATTGGCCGCGCCGGACGCAGTGTGACTGGCGCGATTGGCAAAGCAGCGACGGTGAACGCCGGCGGCGCGCAGTGGTGGACGGGCGAAGATGCGCTCTTGTCGCCTGCACCGCTGACCCTCCTGGCGCAGGAACGCCTCAGCGACCCGGCATTTGTGCCGGCGCTCGTGCGGGGGGCAGTGGATCGGTTTGGGGCACTGAATGGCTCGTCTAGCGGCATGTGCGTGACCGGCCTGCCCGCTTCCTGGGCGAGCGATCCAACGAAGGCGCGGGCGCTCGGGGCGCATCTGCGCGAGGCATGGAGCGGCTACAGCGGTATTCGAGTCATTCCCGAGCCGCTTGGCCTGATCTACGCCGAAACGCTCGACAACCACGGCCAGGTTACCGGCGATCCGGCCCTGCTCGAAGGCCAGGTGGCGGTGGTTGATCTGGGGCATCACACCGTCGATATCGCCGTGTTGCGGCGGATGATCCCGGTGCCGACGAGTCTGGCGACCTACCAGTTAGGTACGGCGCGCCCGCTCCAGCAGATCGGCGGCCACCTCAGCGCGGCGTTCGAGCGGGAGTTGACCTTGTTCGAGGCCGATCAAGCCGTACGGGCACAGGCGCTGCTCATCGCCGGGCAGCCACGTACGCTGCCCGCCGGGTGGGATCGTCCGCTGCTGCAGAACGGCGAGGCGATTGCCGCCCGTCTCGTCGAAACCTGGGCAGCGGCGCGCAGTTCGACGCCATCCTGATCGGCGGCGGTGGTGCGGAGGTCGAACCGTTGGTTACGGCTATCCAGCGCCGCTTCGCTCACGCGCACGCCGTTGCTCAGCCGCAGACCGCGATTGCGCGAGGCTATGCACGGTTGGCGCGGCGCTTAAGCTTGCAGTAGGTCGCATATGACTACAACCATGCGTCTCCTGCCGGTGCGGGTGAGTGCAAACCTCCGCTCAGTGATCGACCAGGCCGGGCCGGTGAACCCCGCGACCCGTGCACTGATCATCCTTGGCGCTGCAACGGCTGGCTGGGATCTGCGCGGCCTGGAGCGCGAGATCGCCGCGTTGCTGAGTGCCGATCTTGCCCCCGAGGTACACGCCACACTGCGCCAGGTGTTTGCCCAACTAGTGACAACATCTACAGAAAGGAGTCTTCCCGACCCGCCACAGATACCCAATCATCAGCCTGCCCCATCGGAGGAAGCCGTCCCAACCGACGAGCCGCCCGATGACCCGTTCGCAACCATTGGCATCGACGTCTGATGCATCGTTTGGTGCCGGGATGGCTGCTGTGAACAGCCCCCGGCTCACCCCTGTCACCAAGCTCCAGGGGCTTACCGCCTATGGTAGCACCTTGGAAGGAGAGAACATCCATGCCAGTTCGCAAAAGGTTTTTCCTCGCCCGTCCCAAAGCGTCTCCATCAGCGGCGGCTCCCGAACCTGAATTGTCTACGCCACTGCCACAGGCACCCGAGCCGGTGCGTGCGCCACGCCCGCGCCGCGAGGTCATTGACGACCCGCCGCTTCCGCCACCGACGGCCATTCGCGGCCTCTATCGGCGCATTGGAACCACGCTGGCACTTATCGGCGCGACCCTGATTGGCAGCCTGATGTGGTACTATGGCGGCGTCTTTTCACTCGATTATATCGGGGACACGTTCGCTCCCGTCGGGGCCTTCATCCAGCGCTCGCCCTGGTGGCAACATTGGTGGCTTCCGGTGCTGATCTCGGCGATCGAGATCTTTCTCTGGCCGCGCCGCGAGCGCCGGCTCCCCATCTTCCTGCTGCGGCTCGGCTTGTGGCTGGCCGTCCTCGCCTTCGACGTATTGACGACGGTGCGCGGCCTGCTACCAGTGCTGGCCGGCGTGGGCCTCACGAACCTGGAGCCGGTGGCGGATCGCCTCTGGGTCACCTATAGTATCAGTGGGCTCTTCGGCCTCGCCTTTGCCTACTTGCCAGAAAAGATTGCCCGCTGGGTGATCAGCGACCTCTGGAATCTCTGGGTTGTACCCACCTGGCGGCGGATCCGGCGGCGGAGACCGGTCGAAGCAGCAGCGTAACCCATGCGTGATGAAAGAGGCTCACTTATGGAGGAATGGTTCCGTGACCCCGGCAATATGATCATCGCGATGTTCGCGGCGCTATTCCTCATGGGCCTCGCCCGCATGTCACGCATCATTGCCTGGTTCCAGCGCCTTCAGGCCCGCGTGCTCAGTCCCGTGCACATGGCTCTTGCCTGGGCTTCTCCACAGCAGCGCGTTGGACGAACCGCACCGGTACCGGCACCCATGCCGCCGTCCCTTCCCGCAGTCGTGCCTGGAGCTGTGCCGGCGCTGCTGCATCCGCCCGGCATCAACGCGTCCATCGCCTATATGCAGCACACATCGCCCAACGACCGCTTCCTACTCCCACTCGGCTGGCAGAGCACCTATCAGCCGGAACCGGATCTCGTGCACACCGCCCTCGTCGGCGAAACGAACCATGTCCTCATCAGTGGTGCGAGCGACTGCGGCAAAGACAACCTGGCCTGGTGGATGCTGCTTTCGCTGGCGCTGGTGCATCGTGACCCGCGAGAACTCCAGGTCGCGATCATTGACGGCAAGGGGCTGGACTTCCAGCCCTGGCACGCCAAAGCGCACACCTGGGCGCTGGCCACCGACCCAGAGGAGATCCCGGCAATCCTGCGCAAACTGACGACCGAACGGCAACGACGCAAACAGATCCTCGCCGACGCCGGCGTGAGCAAGTGGGATCACTACCAGGGCGATGATCTGCCGCTGCTCGTCGTTTTCATCTCCGAACTCAGTCTGCTGGAAACAGCGCTCAAGCGGGAGCGCGTACGACGCGACCGTGATCGGACCCTTGATGTGGATCTGGAATCCTGGTTGAATACCGAGTTGACCGCTGGACGCGCCTTCGGGATGCGCTACCTGATCGCGATGCAAAGCGTCACCGGGATGGACATGCTCTGGCGTTCGCAGATTGGCGTGTTTCTCGGCGGCTACCAACCGGATGAAAGCCAGGTTAAGCCCAACATGTCGAAGACACCCAAGCAGATCGTCGCCGGCGACGCGGTACCACCGAACCTCCTGCCCGCACCACCAACGGGCGCAGGCGTGTTCACGATTGTCAGCGGCGATCAATACGCGACGACGCGGGCACCCTACCTCAGCGATGCCGAGCGCCGACATCTGATCGCCACGTTGCCCGACCAGCCAGTTGATCAAACGGAGCTGCTGGCAACCCTATTTGCTGATGCTGTACCGAAATCCGGGGTGCCGCCTATGCATGATTCACCACCGCAATCCAGCCCGCAAGCGGCACGCCAACCGGAGCCAAGCCCTACCCCAGAAACACGTATGCTTGGAGCAGAACCTGATGTTGATACTGACCCAATCCCGTTTTCTGCACCGGACATCGCGATCATTGGCGCACGCATTGCCCGTGGCGAAATGAAAACCGAGGTGGTCAAGGCGATGCCGGGCTATACTGCCCGCCGGCATCGCACGTTTGTCGCCTACTATGAGATGCTGCACCGTGCCTGCGCAATCCATGGGCTGATTGAGGCGCCGATGGATGCCGCACAGGCAAGACGCGAGGCGTGAGGGAGTCTTTGATGCGAGCAGAGCTGTGAGCATCGTGCGTGCGACTGAAGCAACCTTCACGCGGCAGGTGGTGCCGCTGCCGGTGATCGTCTGCTTCGGCGCGCAGCGTTGCCCTGGCCGCCGGGCGATGACGCCGGCGCTGGAACAGATCGCCGCTCGTTATGCAGGCAGCGTACGTGTGATGCTGGTGAACAACGATCACGTGCCGCTGCTGATTGAGCAGTACGGCATCCACGCCTCACCAAGCATGCTCGTGTTTCAGGACGGCGAGCGGCAGAGCCAGGTGATCGGGTTCTTCCCCGATGACCTGATCGATCTGCTGGCTGCTGACGTAGCGCAGGGGCTGGTTTCGGGCGATGGCTTCTGGAGTCCCGTTGAGGCGCGATTGGAAGATGTGGTGCTGATTCCGCTGTTTGCGCAGTGGGGCTGGACGGTACAGCGCCAGGCGGCATGCGCGCTGGGCGCCAAACAGCGCGGGCGCATCGATCTGCTGGTGTTCGACCACGCGGACGCGCCGCCGATCACGCTGGTGGAGAGCAAGCGCACCATTGGAGTGCGTACGAGCTTCAGCAAGCCGTGGCCCAAGCGCAGGCCTATGCACATAGCCTGGGGCTGTCCTCATTCCTCATCGCTGCCCCACAGGGCATCTGGGTGTACCGCTGCGACGGCGCACAGGCCGTATGCGTGCGCCAATTTACCAGTCTGGAAATGCATCAGTCGCCGGCGCAGCTGCAACGGCTGTTGCTCCTTAGCGTAAGGGGCTGAACGAGGGTGATGCGCCGACAGATCGCGTGTCCGGCATGGAGCAGGGTTGCGTCCTACACCAGTCGGTTGGTATACTCGTGATGCAACGAAGACAATCCACTTTAATCCCTATACAAAGCGCACAACGATGTTCGTACCAGTTATTGAAGGCCTTATTCGCCGCCGTATTCTTGCCAACTACCAGTCGATCCCGACGTAATCCAGGCGCTGCTGCCCGCGCCGTTTCGCCCCAAGCTGGTGCATGGCGCTGCTCTTGCCGGCATCTGCCTGATTCGGCTGGAGCAGGTGCGCCCGCAGGGCTTGCCGGCCCAGATAGGCGTTTCTTCCGAAAACGCTGCGCACCGCATTGCGGTGACGTGGGAAGCCGACGGCAGGCCGCACGAAGGGGTGTATATACCGCGCCGCGACAGCGACTCCCGACTCACGACCCTAGTTGGCGGGCGGCTGTTTCCCGGCGAGCATCATCACGCCCACTTCACGACCCACGACGATCCGCACGCAGTGGAGGTACAGTTCCGCAGCGCTGATCAACAGGTCGCGGTGCGGGTTGCCGGGCGGCGCACAACCAGCTTTCCAACCGGCTCCGTGTTCGGCTCGCTCGACGCCGCGTCCGCGTTCTTCGCCGCCGGTGCGCTGGGCTACTCGGCTACACGCCGGCCGCAGCAGTTCGATGGGATCACCCTGGACTGCCGGCGCTGGGCGATCGAACCGCTCGCCGTAGACATGATCACATCGAGTTTCTTTGACGACGCCAACCGCTTCCCGCCGAGTGCCATCACCTTCGATTGCGCGCTGCTGATGCGCGATATTCCGCATACCTGGCACGCCCAGGCGCCGCTGTGTGTGAACGGAGAGCACGGCGTTGAGGATGATCGCCACGGCGCTTGATTCCATTCCTGTTGGTTCTCGCCAAATCATTCATGCCATGCCGCGCGAGCGGGGGAATGGCTGATACCCGTTTAGTTACTCTGCAAACCGCTCCGGGTGCAAGGCCCGCGCAAGAAATTCGACGCCGAGCACATTCTGAATGCCAGGATTGGTGTACTCGTAGGGAATGATAATCACCCGGTCGTTCTGCACTGCAGTGCTGTTTGGGAAGGTGCTGCGAATGAAGGCGGCTCGTTCTTCGGACGTCTTTTCGCCGCCTTCGTAGCCGGCTACCACAATGACGTCGGCGTCGCGTGTGGCGACCTCCTCAATACTGATCTGCACATAACTTTCGCTCAGGTCGCTGAAGGCGTTCGTTGCTCCGGCGAGGGTGAACACATACTCCCAGGTGCCGGGGCCAAAGATGCCCAACGGCCCTTCGCCGGCGTCGTAGTAGATCACCGACACTGGTTCAACCTCATCCAGTTGCGCGGTGACGGCGGCAATCCGCGCCTGCATTGCGGCGATCTCCGCTTCAGCCTGTGCGCTCACCCCAAAGATCGCGCCGAGGTTGCGCAGGTCAGTGTAGACATCCTCCATCGTCGCATCAAGCTTGCCGCCATCGCACTTCGCGCTCAGGGTGTAGATCTGCGCCCCGGCGGTCGCGATCTCCTCACGGGTAGCAAAACCCTGGCTCGCGTCGTAAAAGTAGTCGGGCTGGTTGTCCAGCACCAGTTCCGGTTCGGCGGCCAGCAATACCTCACGGGGGATAGCGGAACTGTCGGCGAGGCGCGGCAATGCTTGATACGCGGCCTGCAGCTCGGGCAGCACCGGCTCAGTACCGGAACCGCCAATGCCGACAATGCGATCGTCCAGCCCGAGCAGCAGCAACATCTCCGTTACTGGAGGATAGAGCGGCGCGATCCGCTCGGGCGCCTGGGTGAAGGTGAGCATGTTGCCGCAGTTCTCAATTGTCACCGGGTAGGTCGCTGTTTCCACGGTGGAGGCTGCATCAAACGCGTCGGGATGAAAGGCGCGTGCCATCACCTCTACGGCTTCAGGTAGGCGTAAACCGACACCTGACGCAGCACAATTCACGCCCACACTCCGTTGGTTTTGTGAAGCAGGAAGCTCTGTGAAGGTGCGAAAGAGATAGGTAGCACGCTCAGAGACAGGCGGCAAGCTCGGACATTCAGCCAGCACCCACACTTCAGCACCGGAAGCCGCAATGACTTCCTGGCCGACCTGGGCATAGGACGGCTGTTCGGCTAATAGATTGATTCCGCCAGCAAGAGCGATTTGTTCAGTCGCCAATCCTGCGCCGTAGATCGTCAGCGGCCCCTGCCCATCTTCATAATAGATTGCGCTGACGGGCGTGCGTCCGGCAACGCGTTGTTGCACGGCTGCAATCCGGCCCTGCATCTGCTCAACAAGCGCTTCGGCGCGATCGGGTATGCCGAAAATAACGCCGAGCATACGAATATCGCCATACAATGCCGCAAAGCTAAATGCCTGATCGGGGGCAAGGCATGGTTCGCCGGTGGCCATGCCGTAGACTTGCGCGCCGATGGCCTGGTAGTCATCCTCGCTGGCAGCACCGCTGCTCGGGTCGAGATCATAGGCATAATAACTGGCCAGCACGAGATCCGGACGTGTGTCGATCAAAAGTTCTTTACTTGCGGAGCCCGTTCCCGGCGCTGCAAGCCAATTGAGTTGCGTGAATGCCTCAGCTTGCTCAGGCAGTGGGTCTTGGGATTGACCGTATTGAATGCCGACAATCTTCTCGCCGAGACCAAGCGCGATCATAATCTCGGCCAGAGGTTGGTATACGGCAAGTACACGCTCCGGCGCCTGGGTAAAGGTAAGCGTACGTCCGCAGTTCTCAATGGTAACTGGATACGCCGCTGTGGCCGGCGCGACCGGCGCTGCGGTCGGGGCCGCCGCCGTGGGCGCAAGAACATCTGCAGGAGCAACCGT
>JAAUTF010000274.1 GCA_012031775.1 Candidatus Altimarinota bacterium
GAGTGGCGCATGGGCACAAGTTGGCCGGTCTCGCTCGACACGATCTAACGGCGGCGCTATCACCGTCGGCCGAGCGCGTCGCCGGCGATGAGCCGGACGGCATGTTTCAGATCACGCCCTTCCCCGGCCGGCGAAGCTGTTCCCGGCGCTCGAAGTGGCGCAGAACGTGCAGCAGGGCACGGTGGAAGCGGGCCATACGGCGATGTATTATTACGTCGGCCTCGACCCAGCCTTTGCCTTCGCGACGGCTGTGCCATTCGGCCTGACGGCGCAGCAGCAGAACGCCTGGCTCTACCACGGTGGCGGCCAGACGGCGCTTGATGAGCTGTTCGGCAGCTTCAGTTTCACCGGCTTTGCGGCGGGCAACACTGGTACGCAGATGGGCGGTTGGTTCCGCAACGAAATCAATGCGGTGGCTGACCTGCAAGGTCTGAAGATGCGTATCCCCGGCCTGGGCGGGCGCGTGATGGAGCGGCTCGGTGTGGTGCCGCAGACACTGCCGGGCGGCGAGATTTTCCAGAACCTCTCGACAGGTGCGATCGACGCCGCCGAGTGGGTCGGTGCCTACGACGACCAGAAGCTCGGCCTGAACGACGCCGCCGACTTCTACTATGCGCCGGGCTGGTGGGAACCAGGGCCAACATTGCACGCCATCTTCAATAACGATGCCTACAACGCGCTGCCGACGATCTATAAAGAGGTACTGCGCACGGCTTGCTACGAAGCCAACATCGACATGCTCTCGAAGTACGACGCGCTCAACCGCGTTGCGCTCGACGAACTCGTGGCCAGCGGCACGCAGCTTAAGGTCTATAGCGACGAGATTATGGCGGCGGCGCAGACGGCGGCTTTCGAGCTGTACAATGAGAACGCAGCGGCGAGCCCGATCTTCGCCAAAATCCTCCCGGAGTGGACAGCCTTCCGCGCAGCGGTGCAGAAGTGGAACCAGACCAACGAGGATCCCTTCAACCAGTTTGTGAAGACGACCCCTGTGGCCTAGTCGCGCAGCATATACCGGGGAAAAACGTGAGGTGGGGTGCGGTGGCGACAACGTCGCCACCGCACCCCACCTCAATGTTTGCCTGCGCCGCTCGGCTTAACCGGCGATGCCGGGCAGCCACTCGACAAGCGCGGGGAAGAAGACCACCGCGAGCAGCACCGCGATCTGTACACAAATGAAGGGGATAACCCCGCGGTAGATATGGCCGGTGTTGATGCCGGGCGGGGCCACACCGCGCAGATAGAAGAGCGCAAAGCCGAAAGGCGGCGTGAGAAATGATGTCTGCAGATTAGTGCCAAGCACCACACCGAACCAGAGCAAGCTCGGCAGCAAGCCCTGGGCGGCGAACTCGGCGGCCACCGGCACAAACAGCGGGATGACGATAAAGCAGATCTCGAAAAAGTCGATGAAGAAGCCAAGGAAGAAGACGATCAGCATGCTGATGATCATAAAGCCGATGTGACCACCGGGCAGGCTTTTCATCAGATCGATGACAAACTTATCGCCTTCCAAGCCACGGAAGACCAGGGTAAACGCCGTCGAGCCAACGAGGATGAAGATGATCATCGCCGTGGAGCGCATGGTCGCATCGGAGACATTGCGGATGGTGCCGAAGTTCAGCTTGCCGTAGGCGGCGGCCAGCAGCGTTGCACCCAGAGCACCGACAGCGCCGGCCTCGGTGGCGGTGGCGATACCGAAGAAGATGCTGCCGAGCACAGCGGCGATCAGCAGGAGCGGCGGGATCATCACGCTGACCACGCGCATGGCCAGGGCACCACCGCGCAGCGAGCGCGCCGAGAGCGGCAGCGCCGGGGCGACATCGGGCCGCAACTGGGCGATAACTAGGCAGTAGAGCGCCAGTGAGCCGGCCATGAGCAGACCGGGAATGAGCGAGCCAATATAGAGATCGCCAACCGAGACACCCATCTGGTCGCCGAGCACGATCAACACAATGCTCGGCGGAATGATCTGGCCGAGCGTGCCCGAGGCGCAGATCACGCCGCAGGCCAGCTCCTTGCTATAGTTGTAGCGCAACATCAGCGGTAACGAAATAATGCCCATCGCCACCACGGTGGCGGCGACCACGCCGGTGGTCGCTGCGAGCATCGCGCCGACAAAGACGATCGCCACCGCAAGCCCGCCGCGCATCGGGCCGAAGAGCATGCCCATCGTTTCGAGCAGGTTCTCGGCCAGCCCCGACTTCTCAAGCATCGCGCCGAGGAAGATAAAATACGGAATGGCCAGCAGCGTGAAGTTCGACATAATGCCGAAAATACGCGAGGGCATGGCCCGAATTAGAACGGCATCGAAGACATCAAGCGAGATACCGATGATGCCGAAGACGATCGCCACACCGCCAAGCGCAAAGGCCACCGGGTAGCCAGAGCCAAGGATGACGATCGCGCCGAGGAACATCAGCGGGCCGAGGAATTCGAGGAACAAATCCATATCAGATCACTCCCTACAGCGCCTTGCTTTCGTTGTGCTCTTCCATAAATGAGCCCTGACCACTCAGGAATGCTGCGTTCTTGATGATCTCGGAGATGCCCTGTGCGATCAAAAGCCCGAAGGCGATGGGGATGATCGTCTTGATCGGGTAGCGCGGCAGGCCGCCCGGATCGGGGGAACTTTCACGAATCTGCCACGAATTGGTGATGGCTGGCCAGGAGAAGTAGATGATCAACACACAGAAAGGGATAAGGATCAGCAGTGCGCCGATCAAGTTTGCCCAGGCTTTCTGACGTGGGCTCCAGCTGCCGTAGAGCACATCGACGCGCACGTGCTCGTTATGCAACAGATTGTACGCCCCGCCCAGGAAGGCGATTAGCGTGAAGAGATACCACTGGGCTTCAATGTAGAAGTTCGAGCCGAGGATCTGCCCGGTCGCGCGCCCAATATAGCGCGTCATGGTGTTCCATACCCCTACCGCGACAACAAGCGGTACCAACCAGTAGGCGATGCGTCCGATGAACTCATTCAGGGCGTCGATGCCTTTTGACACGCGTAACAGTGCCTGCACTCACATTCCTTTCCGCTGGACGGTTGGTATGCTCAGACGAGGTCGTGGCAAGTGGGCTCGATGTCGCCGGTTTTCGACGGGGTAGCCGCCAAAAACTCGACAACAGCAAAACTCTCTTAGCCTGTTTAGGGCGACGTATACTCGTACCTGATTAGGGGAGCGGTTAGTACAATCTATGGTACTCGTAAGCGAACAATCTGTCAAAATGATCGACCTATGGTATACTGCCGGGGTTATTTTCGACGCGTTCAGGAGGATGTGGTGGAACTCGCGCTGTATATTGCGTTGCTGATTATCAGCTTTGTGTTGATCGCGCTGATCGTTATACAATCGCGCGCCGCCGGTGTGGCGAACCGCGACACAAGCTCAATGGTGCGCACCAAGCGTGGCGTTGAGAAGACGCTCTTTCAGACAACGATTGCGCTGACGGTGACGTTTCTGTTGCTGGCACTGGTTGGAAGCTTGCCGATTTTTTAGCGGTCAAGCGTGAAGTGTGAAGCGTGAGCCTGTACTGGGCGAAGCTGTTCGGATCACGGATCACGCTTCTCTTCTTAAGGGTAGTATGGCGCGACGTATTCGCTGGCAGATCGTTATCGCTGGCCTGACGATTCTTTTCATCGGAATCTTGCTCGGGCGGCTGGCGCTTTCAAGCGCGGCGGTGGCGAACCCGCGTAGTGGGGGTAGCTATGTCGAGGCGATTATCGGACAGCCACAGCGCCCGATCCCGCTGATCAACGACCCACTGAACGATCCGGTTGGGCGTAGCCTGATCACCCTGCTTTACGATGGTCTGGTGCGTGTCGGTGCCGACGGCCTGATTGAACCTGCGCTTGCCGCACGCTACGAGGTTGATCCCACTGGTGAAGTGTATACCTTTCACCTGCGCTCGGATGTGCGCTGGCACGATGGCACGCCGCTCAACGCCGATGATGTGGTCTTTACGCTGCGCACCCTGCAAGATAGCGATGCTCTAGCCGATCCAGCGCTGACCGATTTTTGGCGAGATGCGCTCGTCGACCGCATCGACGAGCGCACGGTGCGGGTGACATTGAGCGCGCCTTTTGCGCCGCTGCTGAGCCTGGCACGGCTGCCGATCGTGCCGTCTCATTTGCTTGCCGCGCTGCCGCCCGAGCGCTGGGCCGAGTCGGCTTATGCGACGCAGCTCGTCGGCAGTGGGCCATTTCGTTTAACCGCGCTCGACGAGACGCGCGCGTTGCTTGCGGCGAACACCGATTATTTCGGTGGTCGCCCCTACATCGACGAAATGGAGTTACGGTTTATCGCCTCGGACGAGGCAGCGGTGGCAGCACTGGCCCGCGGCGATGTGCAGGCGCTCGGCGAGCGCGCGCTCCCCGATCTGGTAACGGTCGATCTGCCGCCGAATGTGCGGCGCGTGCCGGTGCCACTCGATGAGTATGCGGTGCTGAGCTTTAACTTGCGCCAACAGCCCTTCGACGATGTGGCTTTCCGGCGCGCGCTCGCCCTTGGCTTCGATAAACAACAGCTGATCGACCGGGCGCTCAACGGTCTGGCGGTGCCGCTCGATACGCCGGTGCTGCCGGGCTCTTGGGCCTTTGATCCGACATTGCTCGCCCCCGAACCTGATAGCGCGGTAGCGGCACGCACGCTCGATGAACTGGGCTTTGCGCCCGGCGTGGACGGCACACGTTTCCGCGATGGTGTGCCGTTACGCCTGGAGTTGCTGAGCGACAGCAACCCGCGCCGTCTGGCCGCCGCCGCAGAGGTGCAGCGCCAGTGGGCACAGCTTGGCATTGGCGTAGAGGTTATTGAGCTTGATAGCACGGAGCTGAACCGCCGACTTGCCGCCCACGACTTTGCGCTCGCGCTCCACGGCTGGACGCGTATCGGCCCCGACCCCGATCCCTTTGCGCTCTGGCACTCTAGCCAAGCCGAGCGCGGGCTCAACTATGCCGGTTTGCAAGACGACCAAATCGATGAGTTGCTCCTCAACGCGCGCGCCAACAACGATACTGCCGAGCGTGCCGCCGATTATGCGGCTTTTCAACAGCGCTGGGTCGAGCTTGCGCCCAGCATCACGCTCTACCAGCCGCTCTACATTTTTGCCGCCGATGCGCGTCTCGGCGGCCTGGGCTTCGAGGAAAACCTTGGCCCCGTGCAGCCCACACTTTTTGGCCTCGAAGCACCGCTATCGCAGCGTCACTCGCTGGTTCCTCAACAGCTCGCTTGAAATCCGCGGGAATCTGCCGTAAATTTGCCGCACGCCCCATCCCTACAGCCGATTGCCCACCCCTGCTAAAGTCTCTGCCAAAAAATCGCTCAGCAGCCGGTTAAAATACACTGGATTGTCCTGGTTTGCATTGTGGCCAGCGTCGGGAATAATCGTATAGCGCCCAGCGCTGTCGCGTGCTGCCCAGGGCGGCGTGAGCTGCTTAATGCGCCCGAGATTGTCGTGTTCGCCATAGCAGATGAGCAGCGGACTGGTGATGCGATAGTCGGGCTGATAATGTAAGGCCGTGGCGACGCCCCCCCAGATGGCAAGAAAGTCGCGCTGTGGCAGCAGCTGAAAACATTCAAAGGCGTAGCGCTGCACCTCTGCTCTAATCGAGACGCGCTGTGCGGTGAGCCG
This sequence comes from Candidatus Altimarinota bacterium, assembly GCA_012031775.1. Taxonomy (GTDB): domain Bacteria; phylum Chloroflexota; class Chloroflexia; order Chloroflexales; family Chloroflexaceae; genus JAAUTF01. The sequence continues at coordinate 5,629 of JAAUTF010000274.1, forward strand.
TTGAAGAGCTTTGTAGGGCCATATACGAAAGAGCAGCGGTGTCAGCCGTAGCCCGAATCGGTCGACAGCGGCCACGCGCTGGGTGATCGCTGTGCCGCCGATACTTACTAGCGCTATGACGCGCTGTGGATAACGCAAGAGAAACTCTTGGGCGATATAACTGCCCATCGATTGGCCGACGAGGATGGCGCTTGAGGCTCCGATTGTGTCTAGCAGCGCGGCGAGATCTTCAGCGCATAAGGGGATGGAAAAGTGCGGCCCCAGCGGCCGCGAGCGACCATGGCCGCGCACATCGTAGCGTAGTGTGCGGTACCGACCACGAAAGGCGGGTGTCTGCGCCTCGAACATTCGATGATCGAGCGTATTGCCATGGATAAAGACGAGAAGCGGCGCAGTCGCCGGGCCGTCGATCTCGGCATAGAGCGGGCAGCCAGCCTGGCGAACGAGCAAAGTCTCGGTCATAACTCCTCTTTAATGTGTGACGTTAGCTTCTGCTTCATTTTCCCCGTTGTCTCGCCCTGCGGCGTGTTCCAGGCGACGTGATCGCCGATTTCGAAGTGCTCTGCTATTGAATCCTCTGCTACTGCGTGGTCAGGGGTAATACTGTCTGGTGTGGGCCGGGCGAAGCCTGACCCACACCAGACAATAAAGTACTGAACCTGCGTTTACAAGCCCTGTGCCAGAAGCGCAGCGCGCTATTATAATACTGCTGCGATGCATATACGGAGGAGCAGTTTATGGCAAAGACCTACGAGACCATCATGCCCGATTTAATCGAGTGGATCGCTGTCCAGCCGCTGTTTTTTGTGGCTAGCGCGCCACTCGATAGCCAGGGGCACGTGAACCTTTCGCCGAAAGGCCTGGATACGCTGCGCATATTGGGGCCGCAGCGCGTGGCCTACCTCGATCTAACCGGCAGTGGCAACGAAACGTCGGCGCATCTTTTGGAGAACGGTCGTATAACATTTATGTTCTGTGCATTTAGCGGCGCGCCGCGCATCCTGCGGCTCTTTGGCCGGGGCGTTACCGCGCTACCCGGCAGTACGCTCTGGGATGAACTGCTGCCGCAGTTTACGCTACTGCCGGGCGCACGTCAGATTATCGTTGCGGATATTCATCGCGTGCAGACCTCGTGTGGTTTTGGCGTGCCGCTGCTTCAAGAGCCAAACCAACGCGATACGCTTATCCGCTGGGCCGAGCACCATGGCGAAGAGACGCTGGAGCAGGCGCGTCGCGAGCAAAACGCACACAGCATCGATGGGCTGGTTACACCGCTCGGGCAGGTTTTTTGAAGGTACAGGTTATAGGGCCGCAGGTGGGTCGGATTGAGCATACTCGATCGCTACGCCCCACGCAATGCTCGTAGGTCGAAGACGGGGCCGTCTTTGCAGCGCGTGCGTAGGCCGTCGCGTGTCTCGACGAGGCAAGCGAGGCAGGCACCGGTGCCGCAGGGCAACTGTCCGGCCAGTAGCACTTCGGCGAAACCGCGCTGCCAGCGCAGCCGCCCGGCGCGCACCGTTTTTTTCGAGTTCAACAACGCTGTCGAGCGGCAGCGCGGCGCACAGCTGATCGGCCCAGCGCACGGCAGTGCTCAGGTCGTAGCTAGCTGTGCTTTGCGGTGAGTGTATAAGTTCCGGCAGGGTATGATACTCGATCTCCGGCGGTAGCAAAAACGGCGGCAGGGCGTCATCTGCGCCAAGCGTGACCAGCACCACTTCGCCATTAGCTGCCAGCGCGCTACGGGCCAGAAAGATCAGTGCCGCCAGGCCAGGGCCAGCGCCGATGAGCAGCAGATTGCGGGTTCGCCCGTCGAAGGCAAAGGGTGTGCCGAGCGGGCCAAAACAATCCAGCACCTCGCCGCTACTCTGGCTGGCCAGCCAATTCAGGCCCCGCTCGTGGCTGTGAAAGAGCAGTTCAACGCGCCCGCCCGGTTCTACGCTTGCTACCCAGAGTGCCCGTCGTAAAAAGGGTCGTTGCTGTCGGGCGGCGCGGCGCGCAGCAGCAAATACTGGCCGGGCCGGGCCGCGCGCGCCACC
>JAAUTF010000275.1 GCA_012031775.1 Candidatus Altimarinota bacterium
CTGCTGCTCTTGCACGCGGCGCACCTTGACGTGCTCGTAGAGGCGGGGCGCGGGCGATGGCGGTGCCGAGCAGGAAACCAGCGGCGGAGAGCAGCTGCAGTTCGGGCGGCGCGATACGGCCCCACTGTGTGGTGGCGACATTAAGAATGCCGAGCACCTCATCGCCGCTACGCAGCGGCACCGAGGCGTGCTGAGCCAAGCCGCGTTTTATCGCCGACCGCGCTGCGCAGGCGCGAGCAGCGCACCATATTGACTGCCTTGTCGAGACGATCGCTGCGGCAGAGTTCCTGACAATCGCAGTCGTCGTTCCAGGCCGGGCCAGGGTACTGAATGGCCGGCGGCAGATTGTGGCGCGCAGCGAGTGCAAAGCTCGCTCCCTCGCCCTTTAAAAAGATCCAACCTGTGCTCAGACCCATCAGTTCGACGATATGCAGCAGCGCACTATCGAGCGCCTCGCGCAGATCGAGCGCGCGGTTCAGCGTCTGTGCCAGCTCGTTAAGCGTGGTCAGTTCAGCTATTCGTTGCTGAGAGTCGGTGAGCGCCATTTGTGAGGTTACAGGTTACAGGTTAGCGAGCGACGCATCAGCTGCGGAGTATATACTTTATAGGTAATTCAGCTGTGCCCGTCACGTGTCACCTATGATCGCTTGCGACAGATCGCCACGCCATCGCGCAGCGGAAGAATGACGGATTCGAGCTGTGGGTGAACCATGATCGCCTTGTTGAAGTGCTGAATGCCGCGCACGATCGGCTGGGCGTCGGCTTCGTCTTCGAGCACCTGGGCGCTGCACAGCACATTGTCGACGAGCAGCAGGCCGCCGGGTTCCAGCAGATCTACGCAGAGCGAGAGCGCCTCGTCGGTGTGCTCGGCCGCGCTGATACTGCGCAGAATATCGAGAAAGATGAAGTCGAAGCTGCCGCGAGCAAAGGTCGGCAGTAGCTCCGTCCAATCGGCGTTGTGAATCGTCGCCAGTTCACCCAGGCCAGCCTGGGCGATCACTTCGCCGGCCAGTTCTACGCGCTCAACGCTGCGCTCGACACCGGTGAGATGCCCACCGTTCTGTTTAAGCGCCAGCAGTAGCCACATCGCGGCGTAGCCGGTGGTAATACCGACTTCAAGGGCGCGGCGTGCTTTGCTGCTGAGCGCCATCAGATAAAGAAACTGCCCCTGGACTGGGCCGACAAGCGATAAACCGCGCTGGCGGCTGCGCTCTTCGAGCTGAGCGAGCGCCGGCTCTCGCGGCGGCATTAGCTGGTTGATGTAATCTTCTATAGCGATATTGGTAATATCGTAGCGCATACTCTCCCTCGCCTCCTCGTTGTGGCACACATGCTGCGCCCCTGATTGTAACACAAGCTTCTGGAAAAGTGCGCTTGTGTCAGCATAAGCCCAGGGTTTCCATATTTCCTATGGTATCATAAGGGAATAGTTTCTAACGTGTTCAGTATGCTAGCCGTTGAAAAGGGATCGACTGTGGTTGCCACGCGTCTCCTTATTGCAGAAGACAACGATCTGCTCGCGTTGACCTTAGAAGAGCAGCTGAAGGGTCTTGGCTACGATGTTGTCGGCATCGCGCGCACCGGGACCGAGGCGGTGCAGCTTGCCGCGCGTCTCAAGCCGGATCTGATCCTGATGGACATCCGCATGCCGGAAATGGATGGCACGGAGGCAGCGGCGCGCATCCGCGACCAGAACCCGCTGCCGATCATTATGCTCACCGCCTACTACGATAACGAGACGGTGCGAAAGGCCGATGCGGCCGGCGTCATGAATTATTTGGTGAAGCCGGTGAGCGAAGCGCAGCTCACGCCGGCTATTCGCATCGCGCTCGACCGCTTTAAAGAGTTCCAAGATGTGTTGGGCGAGAATGCCGAGCTGAAAGACGCGCTCGAAGCGCGTAAGCTGGTGGAGCGCGCCAAAGGAATTGTGATGCAGCGGCTGCGCATTAGCGAACGTGAGGCCTATGAGCGTATTCGCCAGCACGCGCGCGACAAGCGTGTGAAGATGAAGGATATCGCCCAGGCGATCATCGAGGCCGAAGATTTGCTTGGCGCATCTTGACGAGGCCGATGGCGCTGTGTTATAGTCACGAGGGGTATAGGTTACAGGGTACAGGATTTATGGTAATTCAGGGCAGTAGCTTCTATTTCTACTTTTACTTTACCGATCTACATATGGTTCGGTCGCTTTGCACTGCCTAAGAAATACGAGCAAGAGATACATCAGAGGGCGTGAAGCGAATGAGCTTCACGCCCTTTCTGTTTGTCTGCGAGTGCCGCAGTGGGCTGGCGCTTGCCGCAAGAAATACGAGAGGAGCGCAGCAATGTCCAACTGGTGTCGGGGGTTCGCGGGCAACGACGTGCGAGGAGAACACACGGGAGGCGATTCTTGCGGCGACGCGCGAGATGGTGCAGATGCTCATCACGGCCAATGGTTTACGCCCGGAGGATATCGCCAGTGCGATTTTTACAACAACGCCTGACCTCAATGCCGAGTTTCCCGCCGTCGCCGCGCGCGAACTTGGCTGGCTCGACACCGCGCTGCTCTGTGGCCACGAGATGGCCGTGCCGGGCGCGTTACCCTATTGTATTCGTGTGCTGGTGCATTGGAACACCAGCTGTCGAGCCGACGAAGTGGTGCATGTGTATATTCGCGGCGCGACCAACCTGCGCCCCGAGCGCGCCGTGATCACCGCGTTTCAAATGACGGAGTAGCGAGGAGAAGGGAGACGGGGAGCAGGAGGCAAATCGCACAATATGGAGGGACGCAGCATGTTGCGTCTGCCTGACCACAGATTTTACATTGAACGTGAGAGGAGAAGCAGCAATGATCGTCGTGATGCAGACGGGCAGCGAAGACCACCAGATCGCCAGTGTTATTGAGCGTTTAGAGGAATACCATTGCGCGGGCATTTGATCCGCGGCGAGGAGCGCACCGTGATTGCAGTGGTAGGCGCGTCGATTCCGAGCACGTTGAAGGAAGAGTTGGAGCATTTCGGCGGGGTCAAAGAGACGGTGCGTATCACCCAGCCCTACAAGCTAGTGTCGCGCGAGGTTAACCCGCAGAACACGGTGGTGGATGTGCGCGGCGTTAAAGTGGGCGATGGCTCCTCGGTGGTGATCGCTGGGCCGTGCTCGGTGGAGAGCGAGGAGCAGATCATGGGCACGGCGCGGGCGGTGCGCGAGATGGGCGCACACATGCTGCGTGGTGGCGCGTTTAAGCCGCGCAGTTCGCCCTACGCCTTCCGCGCCTTGGCGAGAGAGGCTTGCAGTTGCTGTCCCAGGCGCGCGCTGAAACCGGCCTGCCGATCGTTACCGAAGTCATGACACCGAGCGATGTCGAGTTGGTGGCCCGCTACGCCGATGTGCTGCAGATCGGGGCGCGTAATATGCAGAACTACCAGCTGCTCGAGGAGGTCGGGCGCAGCGGAGCGCCAGTGTTGCTTAAACGTGGCCTCTCGGCGACGATCGAGGAGTGGCTGCTGAGCGCGGAGTATATTCTCGCTACCGGCAATCCCAACGTTATCCTCTGCGAGCGCGGCATCCGCACCTTCGAGACAGCCACGCGCAATACCATGGATCTAAATGCCGTAGCATTGGCCAAGCGTCGCTCGCATCTGCCGGTGATCGCCGACCCTAGCCATGGTACGGGCAAATGGTATCTGGTTGCGCCGATCGCGCTTGCCGCTGTCGCCGCTGGGGCCGACGGCATTATCATCGAAGTGCATCCTGACCCCGATCGCGCACGCTCCGATGGCGGCCAGTCGCTGAGCCTGGAGAACTTCGCCGCGCTGATGCCGCGTTTGGCGGCGGTGGCGGAAGCGATCCGGTAGCATTCTGAATTCAGGAGTCAGGAGTCAGAAGATTGTCCTCACCCCAATCCCTCTCCCATTTTGGGAGAGGGGTTTTGAACGGCATCAGGACGAGGCTTCTGCTCTTCCCCGCACGGGAAGAAGGGGCTGAGGTATGAGGGAAAATCGCGCATCACGGCAACAGCTCGGCGACGGTTAGTTGCATTGCGATCTACCCGTCGATGATAAGCACAATGCTGTCGGCTGCCCTATAATCGTGTCGCTGTCGATATAACGCTGCACCAGATCCTGCCGTTGATGGTTCAGTATACGCTTCAATTTGGCGTTCGTGTAAGTTGACGATCCAATATACCGCTATGCCAGCCCTGGCATAGCGCGCACGTTTGATGTGCGATCGTGATGGAGTGTCGTATTGACGATCTCAATGACAAGCGCGACATCTGCTGGCCCGGGGTGACGGTCGTGATAGTCGCGTCGTTCACCGCGCACCACGACAATATCTGGCTCAGGCTCGCTATCCTCGGTTGTTATAGGTTCTTGATCGTTTACATGCCAGCGCTTGGGGAGCTGTGCTGCGACTGCATCGCGTACAAGCTGTGTTGCAAGGCTATGCTGAGGATCTTTTGGCATCTTTGTTACCAATAATCCTTCAAGCAGCTCGATCTCGTCGTTCTCGCCTAGAATGCCCGCAGCTATCATCGCGTGATATTGGCTCACACTGATGCGCCAGATTCTTTCTGCCGGAAGATGCAGCCGGGTAGGTTATTGTGCCGATGGGCGCGTTGGTCATCATAGCCTTGCTTCCTCAGCGAGTGTCCCTTCCATATCAGTATACCACCTACGGGCCAACTCGATACCGTGTATATTAGCCTATATGTTCTTGCTCGCCAAGCCGCTTAAAGCATCACGCTACCTATGCTATAATGCCGATGGTTTTCGCCCCGTTAGCGCCAGGAGCCGGGTCCTGATGAAGAGACGCTCCCACTTGCGAAATGCAGCCATCGCCGCGCTGGCTGTGGCCGTTGTGTTTTTATTGGCTACGAATCAGTTCCCCGCTGCTGCCGCGCCGAACCTTGCCCCACTGCAACAGGCGAACGTTACTCTTAACCCATCGAGCGGAACGTTAAACATTCAGCCTGGAAACTTCGCTGATTTTGTGACGACGCTGACGAATCGTGGGGCGGAGGACGACTTCACCATCGATGTTACCAACCTTCCTGCCGATTGGGAGGATGCAATTATTACTCCTGCGGCGCAGATCGAGAACCTTCCTGCAAACGCGCAGCAACAAATAACGGTTCGTATCCGAGTACCTGCAAATGCTGGCTCAGGAACACGTGTCGATGCGACAGTTGTGATTACACGTGTTTCTAATGGCGCTGAAGCATCTGCTCTTCTCACGATTAATGTTGTGACGCCCACACCTACGCGTACAGCGACCAATACCACGACGCCGTCGATCACGCCGACGCCGACGCGTGGCAATGTGTGCGCGGACGGCTTCGAGCCGGACAACAGCATCGGTGCGGCGCGGGTGATCAATGTGCAGGCACCACAAGAGCGCACGATGTGCCCGGTGGGCGATGAGGACTGGCTGTATTTGGCGGTGTGGAGGGCAAGGTCTACACGATCGATGTGCCGCGATGGACCTGGCATCGATTTGAGCTTGGAGCTGTATAACGATCGTGGTGAGCGTATCGCGTTTAACGACGATTTCTACGATCGTGATCCGGCGAATCCTAATCCCTTCGACACCAAGCCGCGCATTCAGTCCTTTCGTATCCCCTACGATGGCTCCTACTTCATCCGTGTGCGCGATGTGGCTGGGCGCGGCGGCACTAATTTTTTCTATACGATAGTGGTGCTCGACGAGAGCTTTGGCCCGACGCCGACGCTGGTGGCCGAGATCTGTCTCGATAAGTTTGAACCCAACGGGTTGCCCGAAGAGGCGACACTGATCACCTCGAACGAGCGCCAGGAAGATAACCGGCTCTGCCCAGCCGGCGACGCCGATTGGTCGACGTTTTTCGGTAAGGCTGGCAAGCGTTATGTGCTCTTCACCGATACGCGGCGCTACACGCAGAACAATGTTAATAAAGATACGGTGGCTGGTGCCGATACGGTGATGGTGCTGACCGACCGCGATGGCGTGACGATCCTCGATGTGAACGATGACATCCCCGGTGCGGCGACGCTCGATTCGCAGATCGAGTTTACGCCGAACATCGATGGCTTCTATTTTGTGCAGATCAAGAACGTCGGCGACATCGGCAATCAGTTTATTCGCTACGACTTCTCGCTGCTGCTCTGTTTGCCCGGTCAGACAGACTGCGGGCGCGGCTCGGTGCCTGGTGGCCAGCCTGAAGATCCGGGTACACCCGCGCCCACCGGCACGCCCGCCGAATTTGTGCTGCCGACAGTGGCGGTTGTTCCTTCGATCACGCCGTCGAGCACGTCGACCACGCAGGCGGCGGCGAGCGACCCGAACGCATCAACGCCGGACGGGTTCGCCGATGACGCTTTCAAGCAGATTTGGCAGCGTAACGATCTCTCGGTGGCTGCGCAGCGTGTGCAGCGCAGCTGGCTTTGGGGGCCGAATGCCTTTGCCTCGCGTAACGAAGCCTATCGTCAGGGCCAGAACGGTCTGCGTTTGGTGCAGTATTTCGATAAAGCGCGAATGGAGATCAACGACGCGCGCACTTCCCGGAACAGCCCCGATTTTGTGACGAATGGCCTGTTAGTGCGCGAATTGATCACCGGCGCGCTCCAGGTCGGCGATAACCAGTTCCTGGCGCAAGATCCGGCTGAGGTGGTAATCGCCGGCGATAGTGACGACGGCGACGCGCCGACCTACGCTAGCTTTGCGCGTGTGGTCGATGAGCGGGTCAGCGATTTAAGTGGTGAGCGTGCCGACCGCACGTTGCGTCGCGGTGGCCAGGTGGTTGCCTACGAAGGGCGGCTCGACGATGCCGTGACCTTTGTGCGCTATATCGAAGAGACTGGCCACAACATCCGCGCGTGTTCTGGGAATATCTTAACAGCCAGGGCGAGATCTTCGACGGTGAATTCTATGCCTTCGGCCCGCTTTTCGACTGGGTCAATGTTATGGGCTACCCGATCAGCGAACCCTACTGGATGCGCGTGCAGGTCAATGGCGCGACCTTTGTGCTAGCGCAGGCCTTTGAGCGCCGCGTGCTGACGTATAACCCGACGAACGCGCCCGCGTGGCAGGTTGAGATGGGCAATGTCGGGCAGCACTACTATACATGGCGCTACGAGACGAATTCAGGAAGCAGGGGGCAGGAGGCAGGAGGCACGCGTCAGGAGTTAAAATTCAGAATTCAGAATTCTGAAGGCGGGATGCGTAAGCAGTGAAATGTGAAGTGTGAAGTGTGAGGCGTGAACTTTGAGTAAGCGGTACAGATGACAGATCAATCTCTGCAGTTCATGCAACATGCTGCGATCTCTGCGATGTAAAAGCGATGCGTTCTACGAGCAACGATCCGGCGCTTGTGCTCGGTCACCTGAGTGGAGAGCTGGCGATGCGGCCGGCAACATCGCGTGAGGAGGCGAGCGCGGCAGCATATGTTAATGGGCGCCTGCGCGATGCGGGATTTGGTGTGGGCACGGATAGTTTTGCGGCCGCCGACAACGGCGGCTTTTCTATGCTGCTGTTGACTGTGCTGATGCTCGTTACGGCGGCGCTACTGCTGATCGTACCGCTCTTGTCGGCAGCGCTGGCACTGCTGGTGGGCCTGCTCTGGCTCGCCGACTCACTGGTCGCTCCGCTGCCCGCGTTGGTGCGTCGGCGCACGACACAGAACATCGTG
>JAAUTF010000276.1 GCA_012031775.1 Candidatus Altimarinota bacterium
GATAGCGCAAGCCCAGGGTCATGAGCGTATAGGTGCGCGCATCTCCCAGGTTGCCGCAAGCGAGGAGCGGAAACGGGCGGCTTCGGCCTCGAAGCGCGCTGCCTCCTGCTCAACGCTGGCAATACGAGCTTCGATGCTGGTGGCTGCCGCTTCGAGCTTCGGTAGAACGGCGCTACTGTCGCCAATGTTGATGATGACATCGACGATCTTCAACACCTTGCCGTCGATCTCGTCAGCAAGGATGAGATAGGGAAGCTTCTTCTTACCATTGCCATCGAGGTCGATCACCACAGAGAGCGGCAGCCCGCGATAGCTACCACACGATGCGATGACTCGTCCATCGCGCTGGAGATCGGCACTGCTCACGGTTTCGCCCCACGTTACCAGGGCGTCGCGGATGGTCTTGCCGTTGGCACGGGCCTGGGCCGGGTTTGTCCGATCGATCATCGACCCGAATAAGGAGATGGCCGTATCGTCGGTGCGCAGGCTCAGGTAGTGTCGCAGACGCTCAATGCGCCTGCGCACCTTTTGGGCATCCTGCTCGGCATGGAGGGCGCTGAGGCGAGCCTGTGTACGCCCAGTCTCCCAGGTGCTCCGTTGCTGCTTCAAGCGCCCTAACTCGTGCTCCAAACGTACTTTCTGCACGATGCGCCCATCCCCGCTGGCCAGCGCTTTCAACTCTCCCGCCGAGATGATCTGCTCGTCGATGTCGCTCATCTCACGCACCGTGGGATCGCCGCGCAGGTAGGCGTCCTCGAAGCGCCCCTTCGTCTCGATCCCTTGCCAGCTAAAACCATCGAATGATGGCGCGGCAATATAGCGAAAGATCCACACTTCAGGAAACAGGTTGCCTGGACGCCAGACGCGCCCGTCAGCCTGCTTCACATCACAGGGTCGCCACGGAGTGGTAAGGTGATGAACGGCATAACACCGTTCCTGCACGTTCACCCCGACCCCCATCCGCATGGTCGAACCCAGGAAGACGCGGATGTCGCCTTTGCGTACCTTTGCAAAGAGCGATTCCCGCTCGGCGGGAGTCTTTGCGTCCTGGATAAAGGCGACCTCTTCTGTCGGTATGCCAGCAGCGATCAACCGCTGCTTGATCTCGTGATAGACGAAGTTGCGATTGCTCGCCTCTGCGCCCACCTCGTCGGTCGATTCTTCAGTTCCCTCATCCGCATCACCCGCGTTGAGACGCGTCAGCAGCGCTGCGGTTTCAACCGCATCTTCGGCGTCCGTAACACTGATGACGTTGACCGGGACGGTCGAAGTCGAGATCGTATCGCATGAGATTGCGTGATACACGAGAGACCTCCATGCTATGGAGGCCATGCACCACCCCACAGCGGGGTGAGCGCATGGCTCTCCGCTGTGGGGTGAAATACGAAAGAATCAGGCCGCGTTCCCTTTGGGTGTGGCAAGATCACAGAACACGATCTGCGTTCCCGACCAGGGCGCGGACTCGTGGTAGCGCGCGAGCACATTTTCGACCAGGCGGTCGATCTTGTTGCCCGCATCGCGGGTGCCGCCAACCAGACGCATATCGAGCGCTGCTAGCCGCCCGTCGGAGGTAATCTTCAGCATGTTGTCCTCTTCAGGATCAACCTGCCCATTGCTGATCGCGTCGGCCCGGTTGCCTAGATCACGAATGTACTCCACCAGCTGCTCGCTGGCGTCGATGACCACCGGCACCGGCCTGCCCGTGATGATCTGGGGCCTGGGGAGTTTCAATTCCGCCTCCAGCTTCACATCCATTACCTGGCGAGTCAATTGGTGCAACTCCGGCAAGTTGATGAACTTGCTCATGCGCAGCACCGTGCGGAACCCGCTGGCGTCAGGGCGAAGCTCGAAACTGAGGGTTGGCTCGGCGAACTGCGCGGCCCATGCATCGAAGTGGGCAATGCCTAGCTCGTGCATGAGGTTCCACTGCAAATACTTCATGTTCACATAGGCTTCGCAGAGCGTGTTGGCAATCGGGGTACCCGATGCCACGACGACTTTATGGCCGTTGCGCATGAAGTACTGAATTTTCTGCCACATATCGAAGGCCCGTTCGCTGCCACCCGAGGGCAAGCCCGCAACACGGGTTTTCGTCGTAGAGAACTCCAGGTTCTTATACAAGTGGAACTCATCGACCACCAGCATATCGAAGCCAAGTTCGACGAGGTTGAGCACCTGCTCATCTTCGCGTGTGACCGTGGCATCGAGGGCTTTCAGCTTCGCTTCGAGTGCCTGCGCCCGGCTCTCGATCCGCTTCAACGCCCGATCGCGCTTCTTCTCTTTATCACTGCGCATGTCGGTGTTATACACCTCGTACAGATACTGGCGAAGGCTGCTGATCTCCTCCATGTAGAACTGCTTCCGCACGGCGACGGGCAGCGGTAATCGGGTAAATGTCGTCGTACCGACCACCACGATGTCCCATTGCCCGGTGGCGATATGGGCCAGAAACTGGCGACGGCGGCTCTTCTCGAAGTCCTTTGCGGTCATGGCCAGGACGCGCAGACCGGGGAAAAAGCGCAGCACGTCAGCAGCCCATTGCTGCACGATGCTGTTCGGAACGCACACGAGCACCTTGCGGGCCATCCCGCGTCGGAGCGCTTCGCTGATCCCGCCCAGCATCGTCAACGTCTTGCCTGCCCCAACCGGGTGCGCAATGTACGTTGCCTGCTGTGCGAGAATACGCCAGATGACATCCTTCTGATGGGGATCGGCGTCGCCCGTGCGTAGTCCTGTGGTGTTCAAGCCCGTAATGGCGAGGTGATCGCCGTTATAGCGCCGTTCCACGAAGCAGTTGAACTGCTCGTTGTAGCGCCGCTCCAAGTCCTGTGCGCGGGACTCGTCGGCCCACAACCAGTTCTGGAACGCCTCCTTGATACGATCCGCCACCGCATTGGCCGCTGCTGTTGCTGGCTGGTTCATGCGCCGGATGATCTTCCCGTCTTCCTCCTCGATCTCGTCCATAACCACTAGTTCGCGCTGGTGAATCAGGGCGTCGAAGATGTCAAAGAAGGTGCGGCGATCGGTCGCCCACGCCTGCGTTGCTGCGTAGGAACCGCGCGCCTGGCGCGGGGCGGTGATCTTCCACGCATTCATCACCGCGTGGAATTCCACGGTACCATCGTAACTGCGAAAGTCCGGCACCAGGGTGCCGATGAAGTGTGCGATGATCGCGACAGGGAGCCAGGTCACTCCCAGGTTGACCTTGATCTCCGCCCGCGTCAGCAGGGCAGGTTGAACGGCTTCTAGTGCTGGGATATGTGCAGCGAAGGCGGGGTGTACGGTGGCCAGGCGGCGGGCCAGGGCGAGCTTTTCGCGGACATTGCCGCTCAATAGCTCATCGGCCAGCACCCACCGCTCGGTGGCAGCATCCAACTCGCGGTAGATGCGACCGGCCAGCCCGTGTGCTGCCTCATCGGGTGTAACCCCGGCGAGATCAGCAATGAGCGGCAGATCGACCTTGGCCTTCTCTGCGAGACTCCAGGTCAGCGCCTCTTCCAATGTGCAACTCCCGGCAACCGGGCTGCGCCGCGCCTGGCTGATGCGCTGACTGAAGACGGGGGCCTTGTCGGTCACGGCCTTGCCCGCCTCCATACGCGGGTTGACTTCCAGGGCCAGCAAGACCGGATATTCGAGGATAGCAGTTCCCAACAGATGCTTGTTGTCTTTCGCGTGAAGACCCCATACGCCCCCACAAAGGCGTCATAGGCGGTGTTCAACGCAGCGCGAAGCCCTTCGACCTCGTGCGTCGTTGCGTCGGACACCTCGGCGGCGAATACCGCTTTGGCAGCCACAAATACACCACGGGCCGCCTCGATGCGGGCCTGCTCCTTGGCGTTCTTTGCCTCGGCAAACACGATCATCTCGTTGGAGGCATGCCGAATGCTCGGCGCTACGTCCATCTGATCGCTCGTGCCCTGCTGCGCGGGAACTATCGGGGCCTGTAGCGCGCCGAGGCGTTCCGTGACGACGTGCTCGACCTCCGCACACGGCTCCACCACATAGTAGCTGCGGCACGCGCCGTAGCGGTACGAGTGGATAGCCATGTACTGGCCGAATACGCGATCGCTCTCCGGCGTGAACAGCGACGAAAGGTTCGTTTCCGTGCCGTAGTCCATCGACTGCGAGGTCACGGCACCAACGCTTGGCGTGCCGATCTGGATAGCGCAGCGCTCGCTGCTGATCCAGGGCTGATCGATTGTGGGCTGCTCGCCCACGGCGTACTTCTGGAAGATAAGCAGGTCGCACCCGCTGGCACTGCCCGCACCTTCCATGAAGAGGCCGTTCGGGAGGCGAAACGCTGCGATGAGACGGCCCTGACCTGCAAGCCAGCGGCGCACCCGCTCGCTCTTCTTGTCCATCGTGCCGTAGCTCGTGAGCGCGACAACGAGACCGCCGGGGCGGGTCAGCTTCATCATCTTGGCGATGAAGAAGTCGTGAAGCGTGCCACACAGATCCTTCTCCGCTCGGCTGAACATAGGATCTGTGACCTTCACATGCGCGAACGGGACGTTGCTTATGCAGAGGTCGAAACTGTTTTCGGGTAGGTTCACGTCCTCGAACCCTTGCGCCCCAAAGTGGCGCACATCGGGATGGAGGGCTTGAAAGATCCGCGACGATACCGTGTCCAACTCCACACCCATGAGCGCACTGCGTTGTCGCAGGCCCTGGGGCATGGTGGCAAAGAAGATCCCACTCCCGGTGGCAGGTTCGAGGATACGTGGCTGCTCGATCCCACCGAGGGCGGGGGCAACAACGTTCCAGATGGCCTCGGCCAACCAGAGCGGCGTGTAGAACGCCGTGAGCGCGGCGCGGGCAATCCCACCGGCCTCTTCAGCCGTGAGCAGGTCGGCCAAAATCTTCAGTGGGTTGATACAACCCATCGACGATCTGCACTGCCCGCTGGATCAAGGTCGACTCGCCGAACGCGCTGTAGTGGGCCAGCGCCACTGCTTCGTCAGCAGTTGGGCTGCGGCCCTCGTCGGTGATGGTTCTCAACACCTGAAGAGCACGAACGTTCCACTGGAAGCGGCTGGCGGTCGTACCGAGGTCGTTCAGTGCCTGGGCATTGGTGAAGTAGAACGGGGTCATGTGGCTTCTCCTTTCAAGAGAACAAGGGAAGCGCCACGTAGCCCCGCACATCGGGGCACATTGGGCGCTTCCCGATACGGGTTAAAGGGTGTCTCGAAGGTCAGAGCAAGGTAATAGCCACCGCGAGGTCGAGCGTACCGCCCACCATCGTGAGCACGCCCTCGGTTGCCGACTGGCGTAGCACCGTCAAGGTAATGGTTGGCGTCTCCTTCGCACTCGGGCGCACCGCCGACCAGAGATCGGCGAACTCGCTGCCGACGAGTGCAAAGACCGCGACCGCATTTGGGGACGCGGGGGCCGTAACCTGATAGTCGCCACGATACAGCGCGATGGACGCGCCCTCGCTGAAGACGACGTTGATGTCTTCGGTATGAGCTGGATCGACCAGGTGGATATAGCCCGTTAGGGCGAGCAGGTTGCGCCCACTGAGTGTGACCTGAGCCACTTCGACGAGCGTATCGCCAGTTGCGGCATCAGGAGATTGGGGCGTGGGGTCGAGCACTTGGGCAAGGCGCACGTATTCGACCGCGAGCAGGTGGTAACACCCGACAGCACCGCGCGCAAATCCAGGGCAAATGGTCGTTGGGCGGCCCCGGCTCAGGCGCTGCGGCCCTTCGCAGAAATCGGGGCGGGTGCGATAGATCGTCCCGGTGTCGTTGACGATCGCGACGTGATCCTCGTAGATCGTCCAGCGCGTGTTGTCCAGCACCAGCTGGTAGGCTTTGTCGAGCTGATTGCCGATGCGCTGTTGCTCGCCACTGCGTTCAGCAGGCGCGTCGGCGACGCCGAAATGTGCTAGTAGCGCGCGACGTGCGGCCTTGAGGCCCGCAGCTGTCACCGGAGTAGTGGCAGTGGGGAGGGCCAGGACGCCGAAGGGATCTTGTGGGTTCTCGTCGAGCGTGGTCATCAAACGCCTCCTTGTGACAATAGAAGGCCGATCGCTGACCACCCCGCAGGGCGATCCGTGATCGGCCCTGGCGCGGGTAGGTGAATATGGACGGAAGAAACGACAAAACCCTCGGTAGGATACCGAAGGCTGTACATCAGGGCTATGACTCAGCCGCTGTGCTATGTGTAAAAGGACGAGGCGTGTGCCAGTGGAGTCTTAGCGGCGTTGACGTTCCTCGTACTCATCCCAGGAAGGCCAGTCCATCGGGCGAACGGCGTGGATATAGATCGTGAGATTGCGACGAAAGATGCCCCAACGATAAAATTCCACTTCAACGGAATAGCCAGAGAACGTTCGCAGTTCAACGGGACGACCATCGTGCGTCGTTGCTCCGACACGCCATCCCGCATTCGGATTATGCGCAATCGCATCAGCAATGGCGTGTGCTCCTGCCTGCTGTGCCGGAGGTAACGCATTGAGTTGAAGCACCGCTTGTGGCTTCTAGATAACCTTAACGGCCATCGACCTCCTCCCATCCTTCGCGCAGCATGATGGCAACCTCTTCGTCGGTGAGTGAGCCACCATCATCACGCGAAACGGTTATCTCCTTGAATTGCCCATGCTCGAACACATAGGCGGTCGCCTGTCCCTCGGTCATCAATTGGCGCTCGAACGCATCCGTCGTTTCCGGCGATCCTACAGCATCGCGGGCGATCCGTTCGCGTTCAAGGAAAAGGTCGCTGGCGGTGCGGGCCTGATCGATAAGTTTCTGAACCTCCGTGCGCCAGGACTCGGCAGTTCGATTCCCATCGAGGTTGAGCATCGAAAGTTCATTGAGCACAGCAGCGAGAGCGGTTGCAGGAGTATGCGTTGGCATGGCAGTTCCTTTCGTGCGAACAAGTATATCAGGGTAGCTACATCTGTTCGCATATTGTACCACGCTCTTCACTGCTTCACGCCCTGCAAGCGGGTAATAAGCATACTGGCGGTCGAACTCGATAGAGCGGCGAGATCGCGTGCAGCTTGCACGGTTGCGAGGGCCGACAGGCCAACTTCGCTCCCGAGTTGGTTCAGGTCTACACTGCTGTGTTTCCGCGCCGCCCGAAGCAGCGACAGGATCGCCTGAAGTTGCCGTTCGCTGGCGGGCTTCGACGGGCGATCAGCGCGCGGGCGTGTTGTGACCCGCTGCTCGGCACCGTGGAGTGCCGTGCGAGCACGCTGAAGTTGGGTGGGATCTGGTGCAACCTGGCGCGACCGTGGGGTGTCGTCCTTCATCGGCGCGTACTGCGCCAACAGCCCCATCTGGCGGTACAGCGCCTGTTTGAGGCGCGCTTCTTCGCCAGGAGCAAAGCGATTGCGGTGTTCGAGCGTCCCCCATAGCTTGGGGGCGCTGTACAAATACAGGCCGAGGCCAAGTGCTTCGGCGCACACGCGCTTCTTCGCCTGCACCTCTGCCGACGTTCCCCCATTAGGATCGCCATCCTCGCCTTCTCCACTGCTCCAGTGAGTCAAGCGACCATCGAAGGCGGTAAGGTGCGCAATGACGCGCCGCTCGCCCCAAGGTTGAAGTTCGATATGCCAGTGGCCTGGCCCAATGACCCGTTGAAGGACGGGCAGGTAGCCCGTCCACCCAGTCCGCGTAGGGCAGCGCCATACCGATC
>JAAUTF010000277.1 GCA_012031775.1 Candidatus Altimarinota bacterium
ATCAGATCGGCTGGTCGAGTAGTTGGTGAAAATCGACGTTGTGATCCGGGCGGGTGCGGTACGGCCCTGTGCGGAACGAGAGCCGCTCGACGCTGCTGACCTGCTCGGCAAAGCTGGCCTGGGCGACAATCTCATCACTGTTGATCGACAGTCGATAACGCTGGGCCTCAGAGTCGATGTTAATTCGTAGGCTGTACCAGCTATTGGCCCGATACTGCCCCAGCCGCACCATAGTTGCCCCATCGCTTAACGACAGTGCGCCCGCCTCATTCAGATATATACCGATCGGCCGCGCGCCATAACGATCCTGAATCTCTATCTCTAGTTGCCCATTGATCTGGTGGGCATAGAGCCGAAATGCAATGCTGACAACCTGACATTCAGGGAATACACGGATGGCCCGCGCATAGTCGTATGGATCCTGGTCGCGTAGCTCCAGGCTATGGTCTGTTGTGCTGGGGAAGGCGACCACCGCCACCTGCGCCCACTGCGGGCTGTAAATATTCCATAGAGGCACATCTGGCCCTGGTACAACCGCATCGAAGGTGTCGCACACAGGCTCCTGAACGGTACTGCGCACTGGCAGCGGCACACGGCTCACCCAGAGATCCTCTTTGTTGACTGAGTACGTGAGCCAGAGCGCTTGCTCGGCGGGGAGTGTATCAAAGGCTTCGATGCCACGCACATACTGCGGGCCAGAATCTTTGTAGATACCGGCGTAGCGCCGACACGGCACTTCGCCATGCACGGTGGCGAGCTGATCGAAGGTGATCCCATCGTCGCCGGTGACGAGCGCGAGCGGCCAGCGGTGGTTGTTATCAGCAACCGGGTTATAGGCTAGCACATAGCCACCATCGGCGGTGCGCTGGCCCCAGACTTTGGCCCCGTTGGTGATAATTGTGGGCGACGTAACAGCCTGCGACCATGTTTTGCCGCCATCGCTCGATAGCGCGCTCAGCGCGCCCTTCCAGATGCCGACGACCGTACCATCAGGACGCCGGTAGGCCGCAAGCGCCTTCTGCCCTTCGACCGCATAAAAGCCATCGGAACTGCGATCCTCTTCCCACCACTGCAGCGTTACGAGTCTGTCTGCTAGCAGCATATCGCATGCCGCAACAAAGCCCGCATCGGGAGCCGTACGGTACAGTGGGTAGCTGGTGTTGGCCTCGTTCCAACCCGCGTGGCGGTTGTAACGTAGGAAGAAGATTGGCCCAAAGTCGCCATCTGGCAAAATCTCGCGCACGACCCGCCCGATACCGCTGCCGTCGTTTGGCACGGGGGCAAAGCCGTAGAAGCCTAAGATCAAGAACCGCCCATTTGGCGCATTAAAAAAAGCCATCCGCTGGTGCATCAGCGTCGACTCGTTATCGTACGGTGGAAAACGCGCTGCGGCATAGACCAGGTGCGGCCATCCTCTGAGGTGACAAGCAGGGTCTGTGTAGGGGGCACATGCTCGGAGACCGGGGCGCTGAGATACTCAAGGTAGAATCGACCGCGCCAGTAGGCGAGCATCGGCGCGTGGTTATATGTCCAACCATAGCCATCGGCCTGCTCTGGCTGGGTGCGATTGGCGCGCACTACCTGATAGTTGTGCGCACCGACGGCAAGCCGTAGTCGACCATCATAAGCCGTCAGCTCCGCCTTATCAGCGCCGATATAACGAACAGGCTCGCTCGCACTGCCGGGTGTGACAGGTGTACTGGTCATACCGAACCTTTCTTCTCGCGCTGCGTTGCGCCTACAGACCGCAGTAAGCGTGAGCATACCATAGCGCTCCTGCAACGTCATTAAGCATAGGGACGCAATGCGGACATAGAGCGGACATTGCAGTGTAGCCGTGATACGATACAACAGATCAGAGAGCATAGCATGTGCAAACGGGAAAGGGCTCACGATGGAGCATCAGCTTCGGCAATCGGTGCTTGTAGAGCGACCGGAGAGCAGGCGTATCATTGAGGCTGAGCTTGGTTTCGATAAAGAGCGCGTGACGGTATTGCACTTATTGTTACCACTCGCCGCAGCCCTGGGATTCTGCTGGTTCATGGTCTTTGTCGAGCGAACTGAGCCGCTCACCTGGCTCGCACCGCTTGGGCTGCTGCTCTTTGTTGGGGCCGCCTATGTGCAACTGCGCAATAGCTATCGGCAGGCGGCAGGCCTGGTACTAGGTGGCGCGCTGCTCGCCCTGCTGCTCACCATGCAGATCAGTGGGAATATGCTGGTTGCGTTTGGCTTCGGCCCGCTGATCAGTGCAGGTATGGCGCTGCTTGGCTCACGCTGGGGCTGGGGGATGACCGTGGTCGCCAGTATAGCGGTGCTGGGGCTGCCGGCCTTCGCTACGCCTGAGGCGGCTAGCTTGCGCCTAAGCGTACTGGTGGTACTGTGGTGCGGGGCCTGGATCAGCTGGGTCACCTATCGGCCGCTACAAACGCTGATGTCGTGGGCATGGGAGTATCTGAGGCAGGTGCAGTCGCAGATCGAGGAGCTGCGCAACTCCCGCGCCGAGCTGAGCCGCGCGCTTGCCAGCATGGATCACGCCTACTATCGCATCCAGCAGGCCAACTATGAGCTTGAGCGTGCCCGCCAGGCCGCTGAAGAGGCGCGGCGCTTCAAAGCGGAGTTTGCGGCAAATGTATCCCACGAACTGCGCACGCCGCTGAATCTCATTCTTGGCTTTAGCGAGGTGATAGTGCTGTCGCCGCAGAGCTACGACACACCGCTGCCCGAGGTCTACCGGGGCGATGTTGAGGCGATCTACCGCAGCGCTCGCTATCTTTCGAGCCTCGTCGATGATGTGCTCGACCTAAGCGGCATTGAGGCCAGCCGCATGGCACTTCAGCTTGAGCCGATCGATCTGCGTCAGATCGCCGCGCAGGCCCAGGCCACGGTGAACGCACTGTTTACCGACCGCGGCCTTGTGCTACGGGTCTGCCTACCTGCCGACTTGCCATCGATCAGCGGTGATTCGACCCGCATCCGCCAGGTATTGATCAACCTGCTCAACAATGCGGCGCGTTTCACCGAGCGGGGTGGAGTCACAATCGGCGCGAGCGCTGATGAGCAGGCGGTTACGCTCTCGGTGACCGACAGCGGAATTGGCATCCCTGCCGACAAACTCGATCGGGTGTTTTATGAGTTCGAGCAGCTTGGCGCACAGACCCATCGGCGCTACGGCGGCAGCGGCCTGGGCCTGGCGATCAGCAAGCAGTTTGTGGAGCTGCATGGCGGGCGGATCTGGGTTGAGAGCCGCGTTGGCGAGGGATCAACCTTCTATGTGGCTTTGCCACGCGATCAACAGGCGCGCTTCATGCTGCCGCTGCGCTCATCGACCACCTCGTGGGCTAGCTCGAACGCGCAGCGCTTGCCTGAGGGGCCAGTGCTGCTGGTTTTTGATGAAGACCCCTGGACAGCCCGCGCACTCCAACGCTACCTTGATGGCTATCGCGTCTATCCCGCTACGCTTGACACGCCCGCGGAAATTGTTCCCCAGGCGATCCTTGTGAATGTCCATGCCCCGCCCGGCCCCTGGCCTCAGCTTGAACAGGTGAGCGCTGTATACCCCCATACGCCGGTCTTTATGTGCGCCCTGCCAACCCGTCGTGATGAGCAGCACGTTTTGGGTGCCGACGACTACCTGCTTAAGCCGGTCTCACGCGAGCAGCTGTTCGCCGCCATCGAGCGGTTGATGCGGCCTATTCAGTCGGTGCTGGTGATCGACGACGATCCGGAGTTTGTTCAGCTGATGACGCGTATGCTGGGCGCAGCGCCCCAGCCGTACAGGGTGTATAAAGCAGAACACGGCAGCGCAGGGTTGGCCCAGCTGCGCGCGCTGCGCCCCGACCTGGTTATTCTCGACTTGCTCATGCCGGAGATGGATGGCTACACCGTGCTGCGGACGATTCGCCAGGATCCAGCCCTCGACACAACGCCGGTGATCGTGGTTAGCGCGCGGGGCTATGATCAGGAGGTGGTACGGGCCAGCATGTTCGGCGCGGTGCGCGGCGACGGCTTCTCGATCGGCGATCTGGTGGCCTGGCTGCGGGCGAGCATCGGCGCGCTACAGGAGCGCGAGTAGATGTTCACACACGGCTCCAACGAGCGACCGTCGCTAGCAGTGTGCTCTGGCTTACCGGCTTGGGGCAGAAATGCGTCTGCGCCCAGCGATAGCGCGAGATCGTGCTCTTTCAGCACCGAGCAGACAACGATCGGCAGGTTGCCAATCTCGGGGTGGTTTTTAAATTGTTGCAAGACTTCCCAGCCATCTTGCAGCGGCATCATCACATCGAGCAGCATAAGGTGTGGCCGATGCTCGCGGGCGAGCCGCAGCGCCTCTTCACCTGAGTTTGTGCTGACTACTCGCCCGCCGATAGCGGCAAGAAAGCGTTGAAACAGGCGCACCAGATCAGGGTTGTCATCTACCACCAGCACAATCGTCGGCAGCCGGGTTGGCAGGCGCAGCGTCGCGCGTAGGCCATCAACGCGCCGTGTAATCGCCCCGCTAATATGCTGGAGCGCCATCAACTGGCGGCAGACCTTGAGGCGCTCATCGTCGTCGGCAGGCGCCCGCCCACCTGCGGCCTCCACCTGAAGCTCGACCATATCACCTGCGCGCGCACCTCGAGCCGGACTTGTGGGCCGTGCTCGACAGCACAGGCCAGCAGCCCGATCAGAATTTGACGCAGCGCCGTCATATTGGCGTAGACAGTTGGCAAGCCCGCCGGACAGCTGATGGCAAGCGTCGAGCCGCGGCGGGCTGCTAGCCCACTGATCAGCACCGCGACTGCACCCACCAGTTGCGCACTGTCAAGGCGCTTGCGGGGGCAGCACCTAGTTGCTCAATGTCGCGATCGAGCGCGCCCTGCTCAGGTGGGACGTCGGCCAGCGTGCGGAGAACATCGGCCAGCGCTAGCACAGCGTGGTTATGATCGCGCCGT
Organism: Candidatus Altimarinota bacterium; assembly: GCA_012031775.1. GTDB lineage: Bacteria > Chloroflexota > Chloroflexia > Chloroflexales > Chloroflexaceae > JAAUTF01. The sequence goes on from JAAUTF010000277.1 coordinate 4,932, forward strand.
AGCTGGCGCTCACTGACTCCCAATTGCTCGGCCACCTCGGCGCTACTAAGCGCCTCGACATAACGCAAATGAAGGATATGATAATCGCGCCAGGCCGGTGTATGCTTCGGCACGGTGGTATCAGGTTTGAGCGCATCGATCGCGTTAGCCAGGCACTGCTGAAGTGGCGGTATTGCGCTCGCAGGGGTGGTCGGCAGGCCGAGCATTATGAGCAGCGGGTGCTGATTAAGCACCGCCCGATCGTAGAAGTGATCGAGCGCATCGCGCACCTGCTCCAGAAAGAGCGCCTCGCTATCAGATGGCATGTGAGCTGTCATAATTGAAATACTATACCATAGCTCTCCCTCCAGGCGGGTGTCCGCTTGATGTCCGCTTGATGTCCTCCAGCCCACTGCCAGATCGTAGCGGCTATGGTATGCTCGGAAGTACCGCTTCGGCTCTTGCGCGTAACCATATCACTGCTGGCGAGTTTGCCAGGAATGCCTCAGGTGTAGCTGCCGTTGGCGGTGCATAGATGATGGTTTGACGACAAGATACTCAGACAAGGGAGTCAGTGTGTGAAACCGCCCGATACCCATTCGCCCGCTACTGTTGCACGCGCTGGGCTCGCGCCAGCGGCCCCGATGCTGCGCGGGCGCTGGCGGCAATCCCGGTTAGCGGCCTATCTGCGGCGGAACGGGGCCTGGATGCTGATGGTCGTGCCGGGTATACTACAGGTCTTTATCTTCGCCTACCTGCCAATGTTCGGCGTGGTGATTGCCTTCAAAGACTACCGGGCCGCCGATGGCATCCTGGGCAGCGCGTGGGTCGGTTTAGAGAACTTCCGCTTTCTCTTTGGCAGCAGCACTTCGTGGCGGGCAGTGTATAACACGCTGGCGATGAATGCGCTTTTTATCATTGTCGGCACATCTGGCGCGCTGGCGGTCGCTCTGCTGCTCAACGAGATCCACCAGCGTAACCCCTGGCTGCTCAAATTCGCTCAGTCGAGCCTCTTGCTCCCCTATGTGATCTCGTGGATCGTTGTGCGCTCGTTTGTCTTTGCGCTGCTGAACTCAAATAATGGCTGGGTCAACACCTTGCTGATAGAGATGGGCTTTGAGCCAGTGCGCTGGTTTGCCGAGCCACAGCTCTGGCCGGTTATCCTCGTGCTCGTGAATCTGTGGAAGACCGTCGGCTTCAGCGCGCTTATCTATCTGGCAGGCATGCTGGCGATCAGCCCGGAGTACTACGAGGCGGCCCGGATCGATGGGGCCAGCAAGAGCCAGCAGATCTGGTATGTCACGCTGCCGCTGCTGCTGCCGCTCGTGTTTGTGAATGTGCTGCTAGCGATCGGCAATATCTTCCGCGCCGACTTTGGGCTGTTCTTTCATGTGACCCAGAACACCCCCGCGCTGTATGAGACGACCGATGTGCTCGACACGTTTGTCTATCGCTCGCTGCTGACAACAGGCGATGTGGGTATGGCCTCGGCGGCAGGCTTTCTCCAGTCGATCGTTGGCCTGGCGACGGTGCTGTGCGCAAACTGGATGGTTCGTCGTCTATCGGACGATAAGGCGCTTTTTTTAAGGAGTATTCCTATGCGCATAGTTTCTCCACTGCGCTGGTATCGGCTACAAGCCAACCTTGCACACCTGGTAGTGGTTGCGCTGCTGGTGCTGCTGAGCCTCGCCTGTCTGCTCCCCTTCGCGCTCGTGCTTTCGGCCTCGCTGAGCAGTAGCCGCGCACTAACCGCCGAGGGCTATAGCTTGCTGCCGCGCGACTTTAGCTTTGCAGCCTATACCTATGTCTTTACCAATGCGGGCCAGGTGCTGAACGCCTATAAGATCACGCTGCTGGTGACCGTGTTCGGCACACTTTCAAGCCTGCTGGTCACTGCGCTGCTGGCCTATGCCATCTCGCGCCGCCGCTTTAGCCTGCGCCAGCCGATCGCCTTCTTTCTGTTCTTTACCATCCTCTTCAATGGCGGCCTTGTGCCCTGGTACTTGCTGATTACGCAGGGCCTCAACCTGAAGAACAACGTGCTTGTGTTGATCTTGCCTTACCTGGTTGGCCCTTCAATGTCTTGGTGCTGCGTACCTATTTTAGCGCACTGCCGGAGGATCTCCTGGATGCAGCACGAGTCGATGGCGCTGGCGAGTGGCGGGTCTTTTTTCAGATCGTCGTGCCGCTCTCAACCCCGGCACTGGCGACGATCGGGCTCTTTATTCTGCTGCAATACTGGAACGACTGGTGGCTCGGGTTGGTCTTTATCACCCGGCCAGACCTTCAGCCCATCCAGTTGCTGCTCTACAACATGCTGACCAACGTCGATTTTCTCCAATCGCACACTCAAACAGCGGGGGTAGCCGTACCGGTGACACCAGTGCGTATGGCGATGACCGTGCTCACAACCGCACCGGTTGCGATCGCCTTCTTGCTTGTACAGAAATATTTTGTGCGCGGCATTACGATTGGCGGGCTGAAAGGCTAAGCAGGCGCGCCAAACAAAGGGGGTACGCCGCGTTTCCCGGTATACACGCAATCCGTTCAATACTCAATGAGGAGGTTTCATGGCACACCCACCTGTCCAAAGCCGGCAAGCATCCCGTATAACCCCGCTGCTTACGCTGATCGCGCTGTTGACCTTGCTGCTTGCCGCATGTGGCAGTGCCCCTGCCGCACCGGCTCCTGATCAGCCCGCCGCCACCACCGCCGCTGATCAGCCCGC
>JAAUTF010000278.1 GCA_012031775.1 Candidatus Altimarinota bacterium
TGCGGCATCTGCTCGATAGTCGCGAGACTTTGCTGAACATCCTCGACGAACTCGCTACGCCGGTGCTACCACTGCTGCCTGGCATCGTTATGTCGCCCATCGTCGGCAGTGTCGACACCAGGCGCATGCTGCAGATGACCACGACACTGCTACATAGCGTCGATCAGGAGAAGGCGCGCGTCGCCCTTATCGACATTACTGGTGTGCCAGTTGTAGATACACACGTGGCATCAGCGCTGATCGACCTTGCGCGCTCGGCGCGGCTGATGGGCTGCCGCAGCGTGATTGTCGGTATTCGCCCCGAGACTGCCCAGGCGATGATCGGCCTTGGTATTGACTTGAGTGAGTTTATCACACACGCGACGCTCGCCGATGGCTTGCGCACTGCACTGACTATAGTCGGCTATCGGCTTGAGCGCCACCCTAAAGAGCAAAGAAATGGTTGATATTCAGAAGCTTCAGCGCGCGCTCTAACAATTTTACCCAATGTGTAGTAGCAGCGGTATGGTCGCTGGCCGCGTATAAACAAAACATGTAAACAGCGCATAAAAGAACAACGCCACAAAGCACGTGCAGGCGCTGCGCAGCTGTTCCTTTGTTCGACGTTCTTTTGTTCTCTCTATAGTCGTTGGCAATAATACAAGTTTCGTCACAAACTATCAGTAGGCTTACTGTAGAGGTATAATTGTTGTACCATAAAAGCGTGATACAACTACTAAACGTGCAGCGCATCAGCGAGACACATTCCTTATGAAAACATTAACTACCGATGTTCTAGTGATCGGCGGCGGGGCCACCGGTGCCGGTTGCTTGCGCGATCTGGCGATGCGGGGGATCCATGCCATTCTGGTAGAGAAGGGCGATATGACCCACGGCACCACCGGGCGCTACCACGGCCTGTTGCATAGCGGTGGGCGCTACGCCGTGAAAGATCCGCAGTCGGCACACGAGTGCGCAGTCGAAAATATTGTCTTGCGCACTATTATGCCGCACTGTATCGAGGATACGAGTGGCTTTTTTGTAACCACTCCGTGGGACGATCCGGCTTTCGCCGACCGACTGCTCGCCGGCTGCCGTGCAACCGGTGTCGTCTGTACCGAGATCAGCGTCGCCGAGGCGCTGCGTCGTGAGCCCGCGCTCAACCCCCAGATCTCGCGTGTGCTTGAGGTCAACGATGCTGCCGCCGACTCCTTTCTCGCCACCGATCTCAATGTCGCTTCGGCCCGCGAGTACGGCGCGATGGCCCTGCCTTACCACGCGGTGATCGATCTGGTTCGCGTCGGGAACCGTATTGTCGGCGCGGTTGTGGAAGATCTGCGCGACGGCCAGCACAAGCGCATCGAGGCGGCCTATGTGCTCAACGCCGCTGGTGCCTGGGCCGGCAAGATCGCCGCCTTCGCCGGTATTACCGTGACGATCGTGCCAGGCAAGGGCGTGATGATCGCGATGAACCACCGAATGGTCGATACCGTCATCAACCGCTGTAAAATGCCCGACGATGGCGATATCCTTGTGCCAGCGCATACCGTGGCAGTGATCGGCACCACCGATCGCCACGTTCCCGACCCCGATGTTTATGGCATCGACCCCGACGAGGTCGAACTGATGATGGTCGAGGGCGAGAAACTAGTCCCCGGCTTTACACGCTACCGCGCGCTGCGCGCCTGGGCTGGCGTGCGACCGCTCTACAAAGACAAGATGTCGCCGATGACCGCGATATTAGCCGCACGTATAAATTACTCGACCACAGCGCGCGCGATGGCGTCGAAGGTTTTATCTCGATCGTCGGCGGCAAGTGGACGACCTATCGCCTCATGGCTGAGGAAGCAGTCGACGAAATAGCCAAGAAGCTCAATGTCGATAAGCCCTGTCGCACTGCCGACGAACTGCTGCCGCACAATGTCAGCGGCAAACATCATTGGAAGGGTGAGCGCCTACGCGCAGTCGAGGATCAGCACGCCTACGGCGATCTGATCTGCGAATGCGAATTGGTGACACGCGGCGATGTTCAGGCCGCGATCGACGCTGGCATCGCCAATATCGACGATATCCGCCGCGATACGCGGCTTGGTATGGGGCCATGCCAGGGCGGCTGGTGCATCTACCGTTGCGCCGGGCTGCTGCACGAACAGCGCAGCTCAGCGCCCGACTTGCGCATCGGCAGGCCGAGCGCCAAAGAACAGCCGGTCGACTTCAATGTACACCACGCCAACTCCGCCTTGCTACACTTCTTGCAAGCGCGTTGGAAGGGCGTGACGCCGGTGCTCTGGGGCGACCAGCTACGCCAGGCCCGTATCGATGAGTTGATCTATGCCAATGTGCTCGGCGTGCAACGCCTGCGCCCGCTTAGCGAGCAAGGCGGTGGCCTGGTAACCGATCATCCGCTGGTGGCGACGGAGTATGTGAAGGCGTGAGAATTCAGGAGTCAGAATTCAGGAGTCAGAAGGTCAGTGTGATGGTGATCCAGACAGTGCCTAAGAGTGCGTTACGTGCCATAAGCAGTGTATTCTGAATTCTGACTCCTGACTCCTGACTTCTCAAAAAAGCTATGTACGATACCATCGTAATTGGGGCTGGCTTATCCGGGTTAATGGCAGGGATTATGCGGGCTGAGCGCGGCGAGCGAGTGTTGGTGTTGGCTAAGGGCCATGGTACAACACACTGGGCTTCGGGCTGTGTCGATCTCTACGACAGCGCGGCAAGCCCGCTCGCCGCCATCGAACAACTGGCGACGGAGCAGCCCGATCATCCCTATGCGATCGCCGGGCGCGCCGCAGTCGAGGCCGCTTTCGCCAAGCTACGCGCGCTCTGCGCCGATGCTGGCTATCCGCTGGCGGGCAGCCTGGAGCGCAACCTGCTGCTGCCGAGCGCGGTTGGGGCCTTGCGCCCAACGTGCTTTGCCCCGGCGACAATGGTGGCCGGCGACGGGCGGCAACTCGCTGCCAACAGCGGCCAGTCCGCGCCGCTGCTGATTGCGGGCTTTCGTGACCTGCGCGATTTCTTCCCGCAGCTGATCGCCGAAAATCTCAGCGCACAAGGGTATACGGCAGCGGCGGCCTACCTCGACCTGCCGCCGACCAGCCGCAGCAAAGAGTTTACCACGACGATTTTCGCGCGGCTCTTTGAAGAAGATGCTTTTCGTGAACATGTCGGCCAGCAGCTGCGGCGGCTCGTCAAAGATGGGCGCTTTACCCGCATCGGGCTGCCCGCCATTCTCGGCCAGCGCCACGCGACACAGGTGCTCGCCGATCTGCAGGCACGCTGTGGTGCGCTGATCTTCGAGATCCCGACACTGCCAACATCGGTACCGGGCAGCCGTATCTATCAGGTGCTCGCCGATGCCTTTGAGACACGTGGCGGGCGTGTTCAGCTCGGCTCGAAAGTCGAACGCGCCGAGGGCGGCCATGGCCAGCTACAGTTCATCTATAGCGAGGCAGCGGCCCGCGAACAGCGCCACCGTGCCGACCGCTATATTCTCGCTACCGGCGGCGTGGTAGGCGGCGGCTTGCGCGGCGACTACGGCGGTACCTTGCACGAGACTGCACTTGGCCTGCCCGTACATACACCTGCGCATAGTGCATGGTTCGACCCGCGCTTTCTCAACGATAGCGGCCACCCGGTCTTCCGCAGCGGTGTTGCTGTAGACCGCACCTTTCGCCCGGTCGACGAACAGGGCGCTGTCATTTACAACAACGTCGCCGTCGTCGGTAGTGCGCTCGCGAACGCCGATGCGATCCGCGAGGGCTGTCTCGAAGGCCTGGCCGTTGCCACCGGCTATGCCGCTGGAATACTTTAGCAATTGTACCTAGTATAGCGCGGCGCAAGGTCGTTTCCGGGCATGTACGCGCTGTAGCTCGCCACAATCAGGCGTTCGCCAGAGGCGGATATACACTTCAGCGTACTAGTGGTGGGCCGCTTCGCCGCTCACCATCAGACACCTAAAACTATGGATCATATTGAGTTATCACTCGTTCAATCGCTGGATCACTGCATTAAATGTAACATCTGCACGTCGGCCTGCCCGGTGGCCGCAGTAACAGATAAATTTCCTGGCCCGAAGTACGTCGGCCCGCAAGCACAGCGCTTTCGAATGGATAGCCAGCCGACGCCAGACGACTCAGTGGATTATTGCTCGGGCTGCCGCGTGTGCAACCAGGTCTGCCCGACTGGTGTGCGCATCGCCGAACTAAACGCGCGCGCGCGCGCGCAGATCGTTAAAGAGCGCGGCGTGCCGGTGCGCAACCGCCTGCTTGGCTACTCGTGGCTGGCGGGTGCGGCCGGTTCAGGGCCGCAGGCACCCCTGGCGAACTTCGCCATGCAAAACCCGCTGCTGCGCCAGATCGGCGAGCGCGTGTTTGGCGTGGCCCGCAAAGGGCCGTTCCCGAGTTTCAGTCGTTACACCTTCCGCTCCTGGTTCAAGAAGCATCACAAAGCCAGAACAAACACACGTCGTCAGGTTGTCTACTTCCATGGTTGCTCGACCAACTACTACGAGCCTCGCATCGGCAAGGTGACTGTCGCAGTGCTCGAACGCAACGGCTTCGATGTCATCCTGGCCAAGCAGGGCTGCTGTGGCCTGCCCCTGCTTTCAATGGTGCTTTCGACGATGCAAAACGCCACCACGACTATAACGTGAAGCACCTTGTGCCCTACATCCGCCGTGGCATTCCGGTGGTCGGCACCAGCACGAGCTGTACATTAACGTTGAAAGAAGAGACACGCGAACTGATCGGCCTCGACGACGAGGACACCCGTTTACTTGCCGCCAATACCTACGACATTTTTGAATTCCTGCGTCTGCTCCACGAACAGGGCGAGCTGAACACCGATTTTCGCTCGGTACAAGCAACACTGCCCTACCACGCGCCGTGCCAGTTGCGCGCTCACCGCGTCGGGCGGCCCGCGCTCGATGTGCTTGGCCTCGTGCCCGGGCTCAAGCTCAACGAAAGCCACGCCGCTTGCTGCGGCCTCGCCGGTACCTACGGCTACAAAGAGGAAAAATATCAGATCGCTATGGATGTAGGTGCTGACCTCTTTGAATGGGTGCGCACTAGCGGTGCCGAGCGTGCCGTCTGCGACTCCGAGATCTGTCGCTGGCAGATCACCCACGGCAGCGGTGTGGAGACACGCCACCCGATCGAGATTCTGGCTCAAGCCTACGGTATTCCCATCGAATAAGGCCATTTCTCCTTGATCATAAGGATCGCCCATGATCGGTATTCTCATCATCTCACATAGCGCGAACATCGCTCGTGGCGTCAAGGAATTGGCCGACCAGATGGCTCGCGGGCGGGTGCGTATCGCCGCTGCGGGTGGTACGCTTGAGGGCGAGCTCGGCACCAGCGTCGATGTTATCACCCGCGCCTTAGACGAACTTAGCGGCGTCGACACCGTTCTCGCCCTCGTCGACCTCGGCAGCGCAGTAATGTCGGCTGAGATGGCGCTCGAGATGAGCGGATTGCCCTTCGTGCTCAGCAAAGCACCGCTGGTCGAAGGTGCGTTGGTGGCCGCCGTCGAAGCAACGCGTGAAGGCATTGGACTCCAGGAGGTCGCGGCGCTGGCTGAACGCGCGCTTGAAGCCAAAGGCATTGGGCCTGCCACGTCAACCGCGACCGAGTCCTTGCCGCCTGCCGCCGCAGTCGCCGAGGCGGTGCTGCACATCACGAATTCCGCTGGTTTGCACATGCGCCCGGCAAACTTATTCATCCAGACGGCTAGCCGCTTTCAGAGCATCATCCGCGCCCGCAATCTCGACCGCCCCGAGCGGCCCGATGGCAATGTCAAAAGCATGCTCGACGTGATGAAGCTCGGCGTTGCTAGTGGCCAGCGCCTCGCCGTCCGTGCCGAAGGCGACGACGCCGATGCCGCAATTGCAGCGCTGAGCGCGCTTGTTCAAAGCAATTTTGGCGAATAAGGCTGTAGCATTCTTGACTTGGTTTTTACACTTTTCTCTGCTGCAAGTGCTATACTACTGAGTATAATACTGTATTCAGGGCTCTGCGTAGACAGCGGTGTAACGTCACCGTGGTATACTGTTGCCTATAGAACCCGTCGTTGGCACGTGGCCAAACGACGTTAGGAGTGATTATCCGGTCATGCTACTCGCCAACGCGGTTTTACAAGGGCGCTACAAAGTGCTCGCGCCGGTCGGTCAGGGTGGCATGGGCGCAGTTTATCGAGCAGCCGATCTGCGGCTGCGCAACGAAGTTGCCCTCAAAGAAACGCTCTTCACCGATGTGGCTTACCGCAGCGCTTTTGAGCGCGAAGCGCAGATCCTCGCACGGCTGCGGCACCCGGCACTGCCCCGGGTAATCGACCATTTCAGCGAGGGCGAAGGCCAGTTCCTGGTGATGGAATTCATCCACGGCGAAGACCTCGAAGGCCGCCTGCGCCGTCTCGGCAAACGCTTTACAAGCGCCGAAGCTTTGCCCTGGATTTTACGCTGGGCCGACCAACTGCTTGATGTGTTAACCTACCTGCACACCCGCCCGGTGCCGATCGTCCATCACGATATCAAGCCAAAAAACCTCAAGCTCAGCGCCAGCTACGATGTCATTTTGCTCGACTTCGGGCTTGCGCGCGGCGGTCTGACCTATGTTTCGCACCATAACCCGGCCGATGAGACCGTCACGCCGCACCGTAAAGTGTACGGCTTCACACCGCCCTACGCGCCGATCGAGCAGATGCGTGAAGAGGAAAGCGACCCGCGCAGCGATCTTTACTCGCTGGCGGCGACGCTGTATCACCTTTTGAGCGGCCAGCTGCCCACCGACGCGATGACGCGCATGAGTCGTATGTTTAACCAGCAGCCCGATCCGCTGCGCCCGATCGGTGAGCTTGCACCACATGTGCCGGAGGCACTTGAGCGCTGGCTGCACCGCAGCTTGTCGCTCACGGTCGAAGGTCGTTCTAGCTCGGCGCGCGAGATGCGCACTGAGCTGCAAGAGATCCGCAATCAGTTACAGCTGCGGCCCAACGCGGATGCCCGCCCGCCAACCCCACGTACTGCCGAGGAAGAAGCGCTCATCGCGCCGCTAGCCCCTGCCGCACCGTCGATTGCTCCCGTTGCACAGGCTCGGCTGGGCTCGTCAGCAGCGTTGACGCCGTTCGCACCGCCAACGATGGTGGGCAGCGTGCTACGCACCTTCAATGTCGGCAGCCCGGCGCGGGCCATAACCTTTAGCCACGATGGGCAGCGGCTCGCGGTGGGCTGCGAAGATCGCACTATCAGCATTTACCAACTGCACGAAAGCGCCGCTGAGCGCATTCTTAAGGGCCATACCAGCAGTGTGCGCAGCCTGCGCTTCAACAACGACGATACCTTGCTTATCTCGGCCAGCGACGATGAAACGGTACGGCTATGGCAGACTACGAGCTGGCGTTCGCTGCGTTACCTGCGTGTGCCGGGCTGCTCCGTCGAATGTATTGCGCTCAGCCACAGCGGCGATCTACTCGCTGTCGGCGGCTGGGGTACAGCGATCACGCTCTGCAAAATCGAAAATGCCCAGATCGATGTGCTCGATATGCTGCCGAGCAGTTTTATTCAGGCGCTCGCCTTTAGCCCCGACGATCTCACCCTGGCGAGCGGCTGCTACGATGGCAGTGTC
>JAAUTF010000279.1 GCA_012031775.1 Candidatus Altimarinota bacterium
CCCCCATGCTCTGCTCCCTCGATGAGAGGTCAGTGGTTAGTACGAGTGGCCAGTGGCCAGTGGTCAGTGGTCACTCATCACTCATCACTCATCACTCGTCACTCATCACTCATCACTCATCACTCATCACTGCCGCGCAGCGGCCTATCACTTGCGATCCGAAGCCCGATATGCACGCAGCGATTGCGTGGATACTCACTGCTACGCTGTGCTCCTCGTACACGCTGCGGGCGAAGGTTCCAAGCCCCTCCTCGCACCACTCTTGGCGCGTCAGCCTCAACAACTGTAGCTTGCCACTCATCCTCCAGGCGATAAGGGTACCACTTTCCTCTTTGTGTAGCGCACCACTCGTGGACATTACCCGACGCGTCAAGTATACGGTAATGCCCCGATCCGTCAGGAAAGGCGCTCACTGCTGTTGTTTTTCCGTCCACACCAACCACTTCCTCTTGAAAGATTTCATCTCCCATTACAGATTTTTGGAGGAGCAACCGGTTTGCAAGTCTAAAATGCTTGATTCGGTACCATATACTCCCAGAGTCCTTCCAAAGACGAAAGCTATTGCAATATCCGTCTTGCCATTGATTCCCCCACGGCCAGATGCGTCCGTCCGGCCCACGGGCAGCCTTCTCCCACTCGGCCTCGCTCGGCAGGCGGAACGCGTGGCCGATCTGCGTGCTCAGCCAGCGGCAGTAGGCCACGGCCTCGAACCAGCTCACGCCTACCACCGGGTAATCGTCGCCATTCCACTTCGCATAGTTCCAGAAGCCCGGCCTGACAATCTGCTCGTTCTCGCGCCACAGCCAACCTACCTCTGTCCAGTAGGCTCGGTTGCGATATCCATCGCCCTCCACGAAGGGCCGGAACTGAGCGTTGGTCACCGGGGTCTTACCTATCCAGTAGTCAGGCATTTCCAGACGATGCTGGGGCTTCTCATCGCTGTCGGCCATCTTGTCAGCATCGCTGCTGCCCATCAGGAAAGGGCCGGCGGGCACCTCGACCAGGGCGGGCACCCAAGGCGGAAGTGATAAGTGAGGAGAAGCGGCTGATGTGCCCGTTGTACCGTGGATAACATCTTTTATGTTTGGCGCTAACGGCTTCGGCTCTGGACGATGTACTGAATCTGTGGCCAGACGTTCGTCCTTATTCCGTTCTCCCTCTTCAAGCAAAAGAAGTGGAGGAGCGGGGTGAGTTTGAACTGACCCGGTTGGTGCCTCAGGCAACTGCACTGACGGCTCGGCGACGGTCATCGCCGCGACTGAACTCGTATCCGGGATTGGCTCGACCACGCTCAGCAGCCCACGAAACACGGTCGCGAGCAGCGGGTTGCGGGGTGCCCAATGCGCGCCGTCGCGTTTGGCCAGGCCGATCAGCTCCAGCCGCACCATGTCGTTCGTCGAGGCGGCTGAAACCGGGGCCTTCTGTATCGACGAGTCGCTGCGCCAGCTTTACCGCACCGGCTATATTCACAACCACGCCCGCATGTGGATCGCCGCTTATCTCCAGCACTGGCGCAATGTCGACTGGCGCGACGGCGCGCAGCTCTTCTATCGTCATTTGCTCGACGGCGACCCGGCCTCGAACAGCCTATCGTGGCAGTGGGTCGGTAGTACGTTTAGTCACAAGCCCTACTTTTTTAATCGCCAGAACGTCGAGCGTTTCAGCGATGGCGAACTCTGTGCATGCTGCCCGCTCGCCAAAAGCGGCTGCCCTTTCGACGACAGCTACGAAAATTTGGCGCAGCGCCTCTTCGGTGTGCCGCTCGACGTGCTCGAACACGGGCCACGCCGCCCTTAAAGACGCAAAGAGCGTAAAGGTTTTGCCGCAAGCCCCGAATGCCTAAACCTGTAGCACAAGCTCCGTAGGTCTGCCGAACAAAGATCACCTGTAACCCGTAACCTGTAATCTATGAACCTGTAATCTATGAACCTCATCTGGCTCCACGGTGATAGTCTCAGCCCACACGATCCGGCGCTCACAGCGTTCCCGCAAGCTCCAGCGGTATTTGTGTTCGACGAGCCCTTCCTGCGCAGCGCGGGTTTGAGCTTCAAACGCCTGATGTTTCTCTACGAATCGGCGTTAGAAGCCTTAGAAGGGCGCAATGCCGAGATCCGGCGCGGCGCGGTGGTGGATGAGGTGCTGGCCTTCTACCAGGAGCGCAGTGGCACTGCGCTCCATGTGAGCGCATCGGTGGCCCCGCGCTTTCGCAGTTATTGCAGCGAGCTACGGCGCAGCCTGCCGCTGACGACCCACCCGCAGCAGCCGCTGCTCAATTGGCGTGGAGAAGCGCCACGCCGCTTCAGCGCGTTCTGGCGCAAAGTCGAGGCCGAGGCGCTGCGGCCCACTGGCGGTGGCCCGCCCGAGCTTGCCGATTGAACGGAGCGCACTATGGAATTCAGCAACAAAGTGGCGATCGTCACCGGTGGCGGTCAGGGCATCGGGCGCGCCTGCACGCTCGCACTGGCCCGCGAAGGCGCTGCGATTGTTGTCGCCGATATCGACCCGGAGGCGACCTTTCCGCTTGTGCGCGGCATTAATAGCTGGGGCGGAAGGGCGCACGCCGTTATCGCCGATGTGGCGGAGGAGAACGGGGCAGCGCGTATGGCGGCCGAGGCGGTTGCAACCTTCGGCGGTATCGACATTCTCATCAACAACGCTGGCGTGCTGGCGCGCGGCACGGTCGAAAGCACGCCGGTAGATGTCTGGCACCGCACATTAGCGATCAATCTCGGCGGCGTCTACATGATGTCGCGCTTCGCTATTCCCGAAATGCGCCGCCGCGGCAGCGGCAGCATCGTCAATCTGGCCTCGCTGCACGGCCTGCTCACCGAACCCAATACGGCGGCCTATGCGGCGAGCAAGGGCGGTGTAATTGCGCTCACCCGCTCGATGGCGCTCGACTATGCCGCCGAGGGCATTCGTGTCAACGCTGTCTGCCCAGGTGCGATCGATACATCTACCCTACGCGAGACAGCGCGCATCGAGAACGCCGCTCACCCCGGCGAAAAGTTGCGCGAATGGGGCCGTTTGCAGCCGATCGGACGCCTCGGCACCCCCGAGGAGGTCGCCGAGCTGATCCTCTTCCTGTCCAGCGCCCGTGCCTCTTTTATCACCGGCAGCGTATATACTATCGATGGCGGGCTGGGTGCGGGGTATTAATTATCGCTGTAGAGCTACAGCATGCTGCGGCCCTACAGCGATCGATATAATGAACATTAAAGTACGTTTCTTTGCCGGTCACCGCGATATTGTCGGTGCGGCTGAGCAGAGCTTCGAAGTTGATACCGGCGCGACGGTTGGCACGCTGTGGGAGGTGCTCGTCGTGCGCTATCCGCGGCTGGCAGGCTATTCTGGGCGGCTGCTGTATGCCGTTAACCAGGAGTTTAGCGCACTGCAAACGCCGCTTGCCGAGGGCGACGAAGTGGCTTTCATCCCGCCCGTGAGCGGAGGATCCTTATGATGATCGAGCCTTTTGTGATCAGCGAACAGCCGATCGCGCCCGCACCGCTCGTCGCTTATGTGCAGACACCGGGTGACGGCGCGGTGGTGACCTTTACTGGCGTGGTGCGTGACCATTTTGAAGACCGCGCCACGGCCTATCTCGTTTACGAGGCCTACCCCGAGATGGCGGTGCCAGTGCTGCGTTCGCTGGCCGAAGAAGCACGTGAACGCTGGCCGATCGGGCGCGTCGCCGTCCATCATCGCGTTGGCCGCCTCGAGATCGGCGAGACCGCTGTGCTCGTGGTAGTCGCCGCGCCGCATCGCCACGCTGCGTTCGAGGCGGCTGAATACATTATGGATCGCATCAAGGAGGTCGCGCCGATCTGGAAGCAGGAACATTGGGCCGACGGCGAGGCCTCGTGGCGCGAGTGAGCTATGCCTGAATTACCAGAGGTTGAAATTGCCGCACGCAGCTTAGCCCCACAGGTCATTGGGCGCAGCATCGTCGGCATAGCTAGTATGGACTGGGAGCGTATGGTCGAGACGCCGGACATCCAGACGTTTTATGCGCTGCTGCCCGGCCAACAAATCACCGCAGTTGGTCGCCGCGCCAAGTGGATCCTCATCAGCCTGGCGAGCGGCCTGACGCTGACGGTTCATCTACGGATGTCGGGCCGCCTCTACGTCGTCACCGACGAGCGCGTGGTCGACAAACACACGCATCTGGTGCTGGCGCTTGATAACGGCGCGCGCATCTTCTTCAGCGACGAGCGTAAATTCGGGCGCGTGCGGTTGCTCGATGGCGATGGCCTGACCGCGCTCGACCACGCCCACGGCCCCGAGCCGCTCAGCGAGGGCTTTACGCCAGCAGAATTAGCGCGTATTATGAGAACAAGGCGCACGCCGATCAAGCAACTCTTGCTCGACCAGCGCGCTGTTGCTGGTCTGGGCAATATCTATGTCAGCGAAGCGCTCTGGATGGCCCAGATCCACCCGCTAACACCGGCAACGCTGGTGGCGGCGGCCCAGATCCCGGCTTTGCACGCGGCGATACGTGCGGTGCTCGAACAGGCCATTCGCCACGAGGGCAGCACCTTGCGCAATTATCGTAACGGCTACGGCCAACAAGGGCAGAACCAAGAGCACTTCCTTGTCTATGGGCGGGAGGGCGCTCCATGTTCACGCTGCGGCACAGCGGTGCAGCGGCTTGTCATCGGCCAGCGCAGCAGCTTTTATTGCGGCCAGTGCCAGCCGCTTAGCTAGACACACCTATCCTTCGCGACGCAAAGATGCCTCACAACGTACTAGGGAGCGACGATGGACGGTTCGGTGCTGGTTATAGAAGATGATCCCCTTCTGCAGACGGTGCTGGCGAAAACGCTGAACAAGCTTGGTCTTGAAGTCACACTTGCACGGACGATGCTCGAAGCGTCGACAAAGCTGGCTATAGCTGTGCCGCAGGTGATTCTGCTCGATCTTGGCCTGCCCGATGGCGATGGTTTGACCTTGCTGCCCAGCATTGCAGGCTTGCCCACAAGCCCGCTGGTGATCGTCACCACCGGCGATGCGACACTGAATAGAGCCATTGCGGCGCTACGCCTCGGTGCTTTCGACTATCTTACCAAGCCGATTTTGACCGAGTTGCTCTTCGCGGCGCTGAAACGTGCGTTAGGCCATATAGAATTGCACACCGCCGCACGCGAACTGCAGCGGCTACGCGACCAGGAGAGCGCAATGCGCGCCACCGCGCTTGCGGCGGCGCACCATATGAGCCAACATCTGACGGTGATTATGGGTGAGGCGCAGCTGATGATGGAAGAACAAGGAGACGATCGGTTGCCCAACGGTCTGCAGCGCATTGTTCACGCCAGCGAACAGGCCGCGCGCATCCTCGACGATCTGCGTCAGGCGCGCATTTTTGTCACCCGTGACACCGCGCTTGCGCCCATGCTCGACTTGAACGCCGCAAAAGTAACCCCTGGCTAACGCTCCTAGATGTCTGAAGTAGCAGGGCAGCGGGCACAGGTCTGTGCTCGATTGCAGATTATTCTGCGCTACGCGCTACGCCGCCAGTACGCGCCGCCGCTCGTCTAGCAGATCGTTAACCATCAAACGTACCAGCGGGAACTCGTCGCTCCAACCGCTATCGCTGTCTTGCCAGAAATCTTCGAGCCCGCGGCTGCCGGCGCGCTCGTAGGCCAGCGCCTGCACCAGTATTTCCAGCCGATCGAGCGCTTTTACCAAGCGCGCCTCGCGGCTTGAGCCCTCGGTATATTCCGTCCACAGCTCCAGGTACTCTTCGCCTTGAGGCAGGCGGTCGAACAGCTCGATGAGCGCTTTGCGCTCAGCTTGTTGCTTCACGCCTGGCCCGAAGAAGCGTCGCGCCGAAGCAGGCAGGTCGCTGATCAGCACTTCGGCCATATCGTGCAGCAGTGCGATAGCGAGCAGCCGCCCGCGATCGATATCGGGCAGCAGATCGCCGACCAGCAGCGCCAGCGATGCAACCGCGAAGCTGTGCTCGGCGATACTCTCCACATTCGCCATGCCGCGTTGCAACCAGCCTGTGCGCGGTAGGAGCTTCAAGGTCAGAATGCGGTGGGAGAGTTCGAGAACAGCAGCGGCACGCTGGTCGTCCATGCAACACCTCTTAAGATGATCAAGCACAGCCTGAGGATAGGCTGTGCTACGAGACTAGCTAGTAAATGGTATTCGCCATTATCCCACCACGTCGCTACCACGTCAACTTACAGGAGTTACGCAGTCACGGTATTGCAGCGTTGCACCGCGCAGATCAATGCAGCTTCCTCACTCCGCTGCGCACCGTTTGGAATGACCTAGTGCAGCACCGCGTAACTCCCGCCAACTTATAACGCGTTCGCTGCCGCTGCCACCCGCTGTAGGGCGCTATCACGGCCCAGCGCGGCGAGCGTATCGAAGAGCGGCGGAGCCACGCTGCGCCCGGTGACGGCGACGCGAATGGCACCAAAGAGCGGGCCGGGCTTGATAGCGAGCTCGTCGCTGAGCGCGCGCAGCCGATTCTCCAGCGACGCAGGGTTCCACTCCAGCAGCTCTGCGAGCGCCGTGTGTGCCGCACGCAGGCCACCGCCGTGCTGGCCGCGTCCATCTTCTTCGGAATCAGCAGCTTGGCGTCGGGGTAGCTGACATCGCGGAAGAAGAACTCCAACAGCTCGGGGGCCTCGCTCAGTTCTTCGAGCCGCTCGTGGATCAGTGGCGTGAGCCTCTTCACAAAGGCGTGCTCGTCGGCGTCGTCTTCTGCACTGATCAGGCCTGCGCTCACCAGGAAGGGCATAATGCGCTCAGCGACCGTGTCGCTCGACAGCTTACGGATGTAGATGCCGTTCATATCCTTCAATTTATCGGGGTTCCAGCGTGCCGGCGAGGCTTGCACACGATCGATAGTGAAGCGCTCGATCACTTCGTCGCGGCTCATGATCTCAGTGTGGTCGTCGTAGCTCCAGCCCTGCAGCGCCAGGTAGTTGAACATCGCCTCCGGCAGATAACCGCGCTCCCAGAAGCGGTTGGCCGAGACATCGTCCTTGCGCTTCGAAAGCTTGCCACGTCCGTCCTGGCGCTGAATCGTCGGCAGGTGCGCAAACGTCGGCGGCTGCCAACCGAAGGCATTGTAGAGCATCACATGGTACGGCGCGCTCGGCACCCACTCCTCACCGCGAATGACATGCGTAATGCCCATGAGGTGATCATCCACCAGGTGTGCCAGATGATAAACTGGCATCCCGCTCGACTTGAGCAGCACAATATCGTACAGGTCCGCATTTTGCACACTAATCTGATCGCCCCCCCCGGATCAGGTCGTGGAACTCCGTTGTGCCCACCAGCGGCACCTTGAGGCGCACCGTGTAAGGCAACCCTTGCGCCTCGGCTGCGGCCACCTGCTCGGGTGTCCAGTCACGTTCCGGTCCGCGAAAGCGAAAACTCTTGAGGCCGCGGGCCAGCGCCTCCTCCTTCATCCGTTCCAACTCTTCCGGCGTAACAAACGATTTGTACGCCAGGCCCCGCGCCAGCAACTGCTCCACAAAGGGGCGATAGATGCCGTGCTCATGGCGTTGCGACTGCACATAAGGATAGTGCGCCCCCCCGTATCCGGCCCCTCATCCCAATCCAACTCCCACCCAGCGCAGC
>JAAUTF010000280.1 GCA_012031775.1 Candidatus Altimarinota bacterium
GGCGGCGACGCCGCCGAAAGAGCACGACACCATATATCACATACGGCACACATACCCGAAACCCGCACAATAGATCGGCTCTTCGTGGCAAAAAAACGCCTTAGCTCGCCGCAGGCGTAAAAGCAGCAGCGTGCGCGGCGATCCATTCACGTATTGTCAGCATCTGCACCGGTAGCTGCGCCAGCACCGGTTTCATAGCAACATGCATCGGCAGGCGCTGCGGGTTGTCCCACATCGACTGGTAGAGTGCCGCCGGTTCATCGCCCGCACCTGGCCCAAACATGCCATCGAGGATCGCGCCGAACTCGCGCGGTGGCAGCGCGTGGTAGCTGATCGGGCGGTCTAGGGCTTCGCTGAAGGCGGTAGCCAATTCGGCCCCGTTCGGCGCCTCGATACCGCTAATTTTGAAGTAGCTGCCAGCCAGTTCGGGGCGCTCGATCGCCGCGACCACCAGCTTGCCCACATCCGCCGAGGCGAGCCAGCCGATGCGCATGTCCTCGGGCACCGGGTATGCCACACGGTTCTCCTTCACCACGAACGGTGCCGTCCACGGCCCGAGCAAATTTTCCGCATAGGCACTCGGTTCAAAAACGATATGCGGGATCGCGCTGGCCTTGAGCTGCTCGGCGATCTCGATCCGCAGATCCATGGCCGGGGTTTCCGGTGCGCACCGGCGGCAGCGGCCCACTCGTATTCCACACAATTCAATCTAACATCGGCCTCGCGTGCCGCCTCGATCGCGTTGCGCCCGTAGCCCAGTGCGTTCGCTGGGTTCGCTACAAAAAAAGGAATTAGCAGTGCTACCGCTTCTATGCCCTTACTCACCTCTACTAGCCGCGCTCGATCGGCCATGTCACCTTCCACGATCGTTGCCCCTACCCCCGCCAGCGCCGCCGCCTTCGCCGCATTGCGCGTGAACACAAATGGCTGGTGCCCGCGATCCAACAAGTTCTGCACAGTTGGCCCCGCCTGGCTGCCCGTTGCACCATAAACAAGCACTTTCATTAAAATCCCCCCTAGTCCTTTTCCTATTCATTACGCTTGCTTTCTCGTATCAAATTCGGGTAAAGAGTTTCAGTGTGCCGTGGTGGATTGGCATTGAAACGCCAATCCACCACGACAAACAAGCACCTTTATCCGAGTTTGGTGTTACTATAAAATAAAGAAAAAAAATAACAAGTACGCAGTATTTTATGATATAGTATGAAAAATCATACTGTAACCGCCCTAAGGTGTTTGAGGAAAAACGATGTCAACAATGCCTGCGCGCTGCCCAGTAGAGGTGACGCTCGATATCATCGGGGGGAAGTGGAAGCAGCTGATTCTCTACTATCTGCTGCAAGGGACGAAGCGCTTCAACGAGTTGCGCCGTATGATGCCGAATGTGACACAACAAATGCTGACGACGCAGCTGCGCGAGCTCGAGCGCGACGGCATCGTGCATCGCAAAGTCTACGCTGAGGTGCCGCCCAAAGTGGAGTACTCGCTCACCGAGCGCGGGCGCAGCCTGGAGCCGATCTTGTTGGCGATGCTCGCCTGGGGTGAGGAATATCTGAGCGCGGAGCCAGGAGCCCAGAGTCAAGCGCCAGTAGTGGCCGCGCAGTAACATTGCGTTTTGAACCGCAGAGGACATAGAGTTTCTATAGCGCTGGGCAGAAGCATTGAGCTTTGTTTGGGGTGTTGTGGGCAGCTTC
This sequence comes from Candidatus Altimarinota bacterium, assembly GCA_012031775.1. Classification (GTDB taxonomy): domain Bacteria; phylum Chloroflexota; class Chloroflexia; order Chloroflexales; family Chloroflexaceae; genus JAAUTF01. Next base: position 1,695 of record JAAUTF010000280.1, read on the forward strand.
GCTGCCCACAACACCCCAAACAAAGCTCAATCGTTGTGCTCATCGCTGTAAGGAGGACGATCGTGGCAGAGGAGCCGTTAATTTTGACGGTACTGCTCGACGAAGACACGTTTAGACGCTTCGACGGTCTACGGCGCACGCATTTTCCGCCCCAGCGCAATCTTATCCCGGCGCATATCACGTTGTTCCACGCGCTGCCAGCGATCGAGGAGCAGGCGGCGGCTTGCCTCAGGCTGCGGCATAAGCGGCGTGCTCGGTCGGTAGCAGGACTCGATAAACACGGGCCGACGAACAGTTACTAGAACACAACGTAACGATTAACATGTTTCCCTTGACATGCCCGCCCATCGGCGGATATGCTGAACATGCCGCGTCTATATAGCAATCCTAAACGGTTGGGAAAGAAGTTCGTAAGAATTTCATTCGATAGGAGAACCGCTTTGATGCGATGTTTCTGCGTGACGCGTATCAGGGTCTTGCTCACGATCGCTCTTGTTATCCCGGCCCCAGCCTTTGCCCAGATCACACCGGCCCAAACCGTTGTCTATGTCGACGTCGACGCCAACGGGAGCGCAAGCGGCACCAGTTGGGTCAATGCTCTCCCCGATCTGCAGGGCGCACTCCAGAACGCCGCCAGCGGCAGCGAGATCTGGGTCGCCGCCGGCACCTACTACCCAACATCAAGTTCAGCAACCGCCGAAGGCAGAGACGCGACCTTCCAACTACGAACGGGGGTGGCGCTCTATGGCGGTTTCGCCGGCAGCGAGAACAACCGCAGCCAGCGCGACCCGAGTGCCAACATCACAATTCTCAGCGGTGATATCGACCGTGGCATACAGCCATTAAGCAAGAGCTTCAACGTCGTCACAGCCAGCGATACCGACGCAAGCGCCGTACTCGATGGCTTTACCATCAGGGATGGCCAGGCAGCGCTCCGTTTTCCCAACGAGCGCCGCTTATATAGCGGCGGTGGCATCTTTAACCAGAACGCGAGCCCAACCCTGTCGAATTTGATTATCACTGCGAATTTTGCCGAGGCGGGTGGCGGTATGTTTAGCGGCGGCACCGGGGCACCCACACTGCGCAACGTACAGTTTGTGGATAACAATGCCTCCGAGGGCGGCGCACTCTATATCGACGACACAAGTGCACCGCGCTTCATCAATACCATCTTCATCGAGAATACAAGCAGCCTTGATGGTGGCGCGGTATTTACAGAGAGCGCTAGCTCGATCAGTTTTGACGGCAGCAGCTTTACCGCCAACAACAGCGGTGCAGATGGCGGCGCGATCGCTAACAGCGGTGGCAGCATAAGCTTCACTGGCGTGAGCATTACTGCTAACCAGACCCGCTTCAGAGGCGGCGCTGTGCATAACGTCGGCAGCAGCGCTGCGTTTACCGCGACGACGATTATCAGCAACACCTCCAGAGACGATCGAGGTGGTGGCGTCTTTAGTGAAGACAGCGCAGTAAGCTTTTTTGACTCGACGATCGTTGGCAACAACGCCGTAATTGGCGGTGGTGTAGCGATAAGCAGAGGCAGTGCGCTGTTTAACGATGTGGAAATTTCCGCAAATGCGGTGCGTTCGACAACTACCGGCGGCGGTGGCGGCGGCGGCATCTCAATTAGTTCGTCCGAAGTGGTTTTAAGCGATACGTTGATCGTGAACAATCGCGCCGTCGGTGGTGGTGGCGTATCAATCGGCGGTGGGAGCAACGTTCTGTTTCAGAGCGTCGTGATCTCGGGCAACCAGGCGACTGGCTCGTTCTTCGCGGAGGGCGGCGGTGTTAGCCTCTTTGCATCGTCGGCGATCTTCACCGCCACGACAATCGTGAACAATTACGCCGAGGCGACCGGTGGCGGCATTGATGCTGAACGTAGTTCACCGCTGATCGTTAATAGCCTGCTTACCGGCAACCAGGCCGATCGCGATGGCGGCGGGATCTACATGACCAGTAATGACGGCACGATCCTCGACAGCGTGATCAGCGGCAATCGCGCCCAACGCGGTGCCGGGCTCGCCAACTACGATAGCGATACCATCCTCACCAACGTGCTGATCAGCGGCAATCGCGCCGATATCGAGGGCGGCGGTGTCTTCGAAAGCGAGGGTAGCTTCGCCACCTTCACCCATGTGACGATCGCCAGCAATCGCGCGACTTTCGGCGGCGGCGTCTATACCGACGAGAGCACCCCACGTTTTCGCAATAGCCTGATCGCGGGCAACCTGGCCAACCTCAACCCGCAGCTGTGGGCTGAAAGCAGCAATCCCGCCTTCGACCATTCGCTCATCACGGGGATCGATCTGCGTGACTTTGGCACGGGCAACCTCGACGGCACGGGCGATCCACGCTTCGTCGCCCCGATTGACCCCGATCTCGCCCCCACTACGGCGGGCACTTTTCGCCTGCAGGATGGCTCAAGCGCCATCGATGTGGGCAGTGCTCGCTTCCTAGACGAGCGTCAGAACGATGTGCCGGACTTGAACGGCGACGGTGACCGCAGTGATATTATCACCCGCGATCTGACTGGTGCGAGCCGCGTGCAAGGCAGCGCAACCGACCTCGGAGCCTACGAAGGCGGCGCGCCGCAGGAACCCGAACTCAGGCCGGTGCTCTATTTCCCGCTCTTCCGACGCCGCTAGCGCAGGCAGCGCGCATCAGAAGAAAGGAAGGCCGGTAGCGTGGCTCTACGGCTTCACCGTACAACCACACTACCGGCCTTCACGCATAAACCGACCGACGTTTTACTCCGTCGTCACCAGGTAGAAGCACGACGAGTACTCCTGGCCGCCGTCGAGCACCCAATTGCCACGGAAGGGCGTAACACTGCCGTCGCCGCTGGCTTTAACAACCACGTCGTAGGTGCCGGGCGCGAGTAGATACGTGCCGACCGGCCCCAACTCGGGGCAGGCTGTTGGCTCGCTGCCGCTGAAGTCGCTACAGCCGACGCAGGGCTCCAGTTCCTCTACACGCACCTCTGGCCCGCTGAAGATCATCTGCAAACGCTCGGTGGAGTCGTTCTGAATGATCACACGCACCTGCCCGCCCGCATCGGCGTTGCCAACCACTTGCGGCGCCGGCAGCGATCCAGCGCCCGTCAGATCGCCTCGGCCAGCGTAGCGCGTACATAAGCCGCCTCGACCTCAGCGGCCTAGACTGTTGTCGGGGTACTCGCTGCGAACGATCGTAGAAGAACAGGGCATCGGCAAAATTCTGCGCCCCCTCGTAGGCCTGACCACAAGCAAAAAGTAGCTGCGGGATCTGCTCGCTAGTGCTGCTGATAAACTGCTGGCTCACCAGGCCGTCGAAGGCCTGGCAGAAGTTGCCCGAGATCAACTGATCGGGTGCGGTCGCATTAACCAGTGCCTGCCCCTGGCTGAACGCAGCTGCGTTCAGCGGGCTGCTCGCATATTTAATCGTAAAGTCACTGAAGCTTACCACAGCGTCGCCGGGAGCCTGGCCCGCCAACGTTTCAGCGGCTTGCAGCGCCTCGCACTCCTGCAGCTCGGCCTGCGCCATAAAGGCCACATCGCTATCTGCCGATCCGGGATTGCCGCTCGCCGCAGCTGAGAGTGGCCCCACTGCAGTGGCGCAGTCGGCCTGTAGGTAAGCAGCGTGGCCGGCATTGTAATTCTGCTCTTGCTGGTAGATCTCGTAGAAGGCGAAACCGCCTACGAGCGCGCAGCCGAGCACAATAACGCCCAAGCAGCCAGCTGCGATGCGTGGCAGCGGCCCGCGTTTCTTCGGCGCAGGAACAGGCGGCGGGGGCACGGCAGGTGTGGACGGCAGTTCGGCAAAGGGCGGCGGGTTCTCGGCCATCGGACGATCTCCTTTGCATACAGAGTAGATATCGACCTGGTATAAAAAACGTTGTGGGCTGCACCAGTTCGGTATAGCCCATGGCTGATTTAGTATCCCGATTTCTCCACGATCCGCCCGCTGCGTCGCAGCGCTTCGTAACACAGAATCGTCGTGAGATAAAAACAGAGATCGGCCACGAACTTGCCGAGCATCAGGCCAAGCGCCGTGCTTGGCATCAGCAGCATACCGGCCAGCATCGCCGCTGGTCGGATCAAAAAGTTGTCGCTCAGTTCGGCAGCGCCAAACTCAAAGAATAAGTTAACCAAGATCAGACGCAGTGAAGATCCACAGCGCTGCTTGCGCTCGCGCATCAGCATTATCAAATAGTAACACAGACATTCGCTCCAGGCACCAGCAATAGCTGCTAGCATCAGATTGCCGGTGAGGGTATGTGCGACAAAAGCACCGCTCAGCGCGCCGACTGTGCCGACGATCTCCGACGGGAGATAGCGCCGCAGCCAGACAAGAAATCTATCGGGTTTTATGCTCGCTTGCATCGCCCTGGGGCCTCCCGTTTTTTGGCAGCACAAAGTCAGCCACTGCGGTATACTTGCAGCTGGAAACACGCTTCAGCTTATAGCTTAAGACTTTGAAAGAGGGTTTGTTTTCACCAGGGCCTGGCGACAGCGCTGCCCATACCCTGGCAAGAGCATTCGCTCACCTACAGAAGTGATGCGCTGCCCATGTGTATCATTCCGAGCGGAGCGCAGTGCGGAGTCTGCATCCTTGTGCGCTGCAGAAACCACGCTGCGCTCGGGGTAATATAGTGGCAGTACGCAGCAAGGTTGACCGCGTACGTCTTGTTACCTAGCCGACACGGCAACCAGGGTCGATCTTACCGTTGAGCAGTTTACCCTTAAAGTAGGTGTTCGCATCCGGGCTATGGCCGATGTAGATCATCTCCGCTGTTGTAGCCAATGTATAACCACCGACCGCGTTCAACCAGAAGATCCCTTCCGGCTCGATCAAGTGGCCTACTACCGGCCCATTCACATTGTTGTTGAACCAGGGCTGCCAGTTAGACGTAAGATACGGCATCCAGTCGAAGTAGTTATCGGCGGCGACGATCGCCGGGCCGTTGGTGCCGAGCAGGGCACGATTGCCGACCGGGTTGATCTTCCAGTTCGGCGAGCTGTAACCGCCCCCTGTGAAGCTGAGCTGGGTGCGCGCTACGCCGTTCGCCAGCGGCAAGCTGAGCGATACACCGAGCGCGCTGGCGTCGATCAGTGGGTTAGCGCGCCTACCACCAGGCAGCTTCGCGTTGAAGGCCCCTGACATCAGGCTGCCAGCCCGGCATACAATCGTGTCGTTGTTCGCGCCCGGCAGGCCCGGCGCAAGCGTGAAGAGATGATCGCGCCACGACGGCAGCGGGCACTCAATATAGGTACTGGTGCCGTCGAACACCGCGTAATCACCGTCGTAGTTCAACGTGCCGTGGACGGTACAGCTCGCCGTGATGTCCTCCTCCACCGCGTCGAGCACCTCGGCGGGCGGGCCATCCGTGCCAGTGTAACCGTGTAGACGATGCGCGGCTCGGGCAGCCCGGTGGCCTCATCTTAGGAAAATCGACCTCGATAGCCCAGGCTTGCCATTCTGGCAGCGCCTGCGCTGAAACACGCGGCGTCGGCACCGCAACAAAGGCCAGCATACAAAAGAACAAGAGCAGGAGCAACACGCGGCGAGACCGGCCTGAAGTTATGAGCATTGTCGCCTCCCCAATGATTTCTACAGAATGCAGATATATATCACCGTTCACTGCAAGTGTAGCAGAGCGCGCAGCATAAAAATTCCCAAGTTCGCCGCCCATTGTCCCAGAATCGATCGCTGATGAGGCTTGTATGTCAACATCTGAGATGACAAGTGATGCCAGGCTAACACTGTTCGAGCGCCATGTGAAACAGGCGCTCAAGCTCTACGATCAACCGGAGCGCTTAGGGCGCGACTCGCCGCTCGCCAGTGCGTATGTGCTTGGTCGGGCTCTGCGCAATGCGCCACGCCCGATCACCGAGGCGAGCCGCGGCGCAGTCTTGCGCCAGGAACT
>JAAUTF010000281.1 GCA_012031775.1 Candidatus Altimarinota bacterium
AGCAGCAGCTTGGCAGCGTGATGCGCGTGAAGCGCGCCCACGCCGGCGCGCCATCGATGCGCGCGGCCTCGTAGAGTGCACGGAATCGCCTGCAGGCCGGTGAGCAGCACGCCCGCCCAGCCCGCCAGCGCCACCGGGTGGATGAAGACATCCACTCCGTTGCCCGGCAGCCACTGGCCAAACACCAGAAACTTCGCCAGCGCGTAAACCAGCGAGTTGCCTTCGGTAAAATAGCCCTCGCCCGTGGGAATGGGCTGGATCTCTGAGAGCGTAAGCCCGAGCAGCAACAATGGAATCGTGACGGCCAGGCCAGCCAATGGCCCGGCGATGCCGATCGCCAGCAAAATCTTACGGTTTGGCAGCGGCTCTTTGATCGAGATAAACGCGCCCATCGTGCCGAGCAGGAAGATCGGCATGGGGATAAAAAATGGGTAGCTGACCGCCACACCATAGCGGCGGGCTACCAAATAGTGGCCCATTTCGTGGCTCAGCAAAATCGTCATCAGCGCGCCGCTAAAAGCTAGGCCTAGCCCCAGATCGAAGCCCGCTCGCCGTCCAGCCCACCCACGAAAGTAGTGGAAACGACCGTGAGCGCAAAGAGCAATACCGCCAACCAGAGCCGCGATGATGCCGCCTCGATAACGCCCGGCATCGCCACCAGCGACACGCCCTGTCGCTCTTCGCGCAGCAGCGCCGTGTAGCCCTGCTCGCGAAAACGCGGCCCAACATAGGCATAAGCCGCCTGCGAATCGCGGGTCAGCGTGCCGTGAAAACTCTCGACCGTCCGCCCGCCAACTTCATCGCTACGAGTCGTGGTTATTGTCATCACTTCGGCGGCGATCGCGCGCAGATTGCTCGTTGGTAACGCCCCGGTCGCTTGCTCGTCCATGGTAAACCTTTTTATATTGATGATATGAGTAGTTCAGTTCACAGGAAGAGTGGGCGCAGCCCACTGGATGCTGGGTGCTGAGATAGGCGTAGCCATAGTACGCCCTTACGTCGCACAAGCGACGCGCGGCCTGCTGCGCCTTCTGACTCCTGACTTCTGACTCCTGACTTCTTCCCTACAGGTATGCTATACTAGTGGAGCCAGGAACGCAAATACAGTTTGAATCGCCCATATCTCTCCTGCTAAAGCGCCACGACCACTCGTTCAATCAGGTACAAACGGACAGAAATAGGGCGTTACTGTGACGCCTGCACTTATTGCATATCGTGCTGTAGCGCACACTGTCCGACGTCAGGGATGTATGGACGAACAAGCGCATATCCTGATCGTCGAGGATGACACTATGATCAGGCGCGTCTATCACGACGTGCTGACATCCGATGGTTATCGCGTCTCGCTCGCCGGTACCGGTGAGGAAGCGCTCGCCTACCTGCATCTAATCACTCCCGACCTGATTCTGCTCGATCTCGCCTTGCCCGGTATCGACGGCCACGAGGTGATTCGTCGCCTTAAGCAGGACAGCAGCAAGCCCTTTATACCGGTGATCATGCTTTCGGCGCAGGCCGATCTGACGATCTCGGTCAGCAGCCTCGACGTTGGCGCAGACGACTTTTTGGTCAAGCCAGTCGAGCTCGACGAGCTACTGGCCCATGTGCGCGCCATGTTGCGGTTGCAGCGTTCGCAGCGCAGCCTGAGCAAAGAGCAGCGCAAGACCGAACTGCTGCTGCATCTCACGCGCGACCTTGGAGCATCGATCGAGATCGAAGTGCTGCTGACGCGCTTTCTCGACCATCTGGCCGATGCGGTAGGTGCCATTCGTGCCAGCATCATTCTGACGGGCCTTGACGAAGACCGCATCCTCTACTTCTCCAGCAGCCGCCGCCCGGCCATCGCGCTCGACTCGATCGTGCAGAACGGCGTTGCGGGTTGGGTGCTGCGCGAGCAGTCGCCGCTGCTCATCCTCGATACACGCGACGACTCACGCTGGGTGAACCTGAACGAGCAGCACACCAGTGTGCGCAGTGTCGCGGCAATGCCGGTGATGCGCGATCAACGCACGCTCGGCGTGATCACGCTTGTCCACCATACGCCGGGCTTTCTCAGCGACGACCATCTCGATCTCTTAAAATCGGTGGCGGCACAAAGCGCGGTGGCGCTGGAGAGCGCGCAGCTGTTTAGCCTGGTGCAGCGTCAGACGCTGTTGCTAGAGCGGCGCGCAGATGAGCTGCGGCGTATCAATGAGATCAACGCCTTTCTTTCCGAGCTGATGCAGCCCGACCAGGTGATGCGCCTGCTGGTGCATATGATCCGCCAGCAGTTCAGCTACCCGCTGGTGAGTATTCTCACTTATGAGGGCGATGATCTGGTGATGCAGGCCGCCGCCGGTTCGCTAAACGGTGTCGAGAACTTCGAGATGGTGCGCTTCCGCGCCGACCGCGGGCTAAACAGCTGGGCCTTGCAACATCGCCAGGCCGTACGTGTCGACGATGTCACCACCGACGAACGCTTCGCTATGGTGCTGCCCGACGACGCGCTGGTGCGCTCGGAACTGGTGGTGCCGATCGTGCTGCGTCGTGAGGTGCTCGGCACGATCGACGTGCGCAGCCCGTATGTCGGGGCTTTTAGCGCCAACGATGAAGCAGTGCTCGGCGCGATCTCGAGCCAGTTTAGCGTGGCGCTCGGCAATGCACGCCTGCTCGAACTCGAACAGCAGCGCATTCAGCAGCTCAGCCAGGTCAACCGGCTCTCGGTGGCGATCACGGCCCAACTCGACGCGCCGCAGAACCTGCAGGTTGCCGCCGATGCGGTAGCGATCATCTTCGGGGTAGCGCAGGCCGGGCTTGTCCTTTTTGGCGATCAGGAACAGCAGAGCGCGGTGCTGGTAGCATTGCACGGTGTTGCACAGCCTTACGACAGCGATTTTAGCCATTTCTTGCGCGACAACGCCGATGTACAGCTGCTCGTGGCGAACCTGCGCGAGCCGCTGCACATCCGTGACCTACAGCAGGAAGAGCGGCTACGGCCGCTACAGCAATTTCTGGCCAGCCGCAGCATTGATGCCGTGCTAGTGGTGCCGCTGCTGGCGGGCGGGCGCTCGCTTGGCGCGCTCTGTGTGGATGCGACACGCCGACCGGAGGGCTTTGCGCGCGCCGATCTGGAATTGGCCACGACGGTGGCCAGCCTGATCGTGCAGGTGATCGAGAACGCACGCCTCTATCGCGTCGTGGCCGACGAGCGCTCCACGCTCGATGCCGTGTTGCGCGGGGCGAACGACCCGATCTTGTTGATTGGCCCCGAAGACGAACTGCTCCTCGCCAATCGTGCTGCTGAAGAGCGCCTGAGCATCAACCTGTCGCGCCAGCGCGGGCGGGCGCTTAGCAGCCTGCCCGGCCCCTACGCCAATATCTTCTTGCGTAAGCTCGTGCCGCTGCTCGCATATCGCGCGCGCGACGAGGCGTTGAACTCGAACTGCCCGACGACATCACCTATAGCGTGAGCGTTGCCCCGGTGCGAAGCGCCGATGAGCAACTGCTTGGGCGCGTCGCGGTGCTACGCGACATCAGCGCCACCAAACGCCTTGAGCGCCAGGAGAACGAACGTGTGCGCAGCGTCTTCCGGCGCTATGTATCGCCGGTGGTGGCCGAACGGCTGCTCAGCGCTGGCCAGGAGATCGGACGCCCGACCGAGGACGACGTGGTGGTGATGGTCTCCGATCTGCGCGGGTTTACCACGCTCACCGAGCGCACCGACCCGCACGTGCTGATCGAGCAGATCCTGAATCGCTACTTCCGCGCCATGACTGAGGTGCTCTACGCCCACGACGCCACGATCGACAAGTTTCTCGGCGATGGTATCATCGGTGTTTTTGGCACACCGATCGCCCGTGCCGATGACCCACAGCGCGCGCTTATCACCGCTGTAGCTATGCAGCAAGCCTTTGCCGAGCTGCGGGCAGGCTGGCGCGCCGAGCTTGGCCTCGACATCGGCATGGGTATCGGCATCTCCTATGGCCGCGCCGTTATCGGCAACATCGGCTCGCTGCAGCGCCTGGATTACACCCTGATCGGTGATGTTGTCAACACCGCCAGCCGCCTCTCGGGCATCGCTCGCGCCGGTAAAATCCTGCTCTCTTACCACCTCGTCGAAGCTTTCCCCCCCGACTGGCCACTGCCCCACCCGATCGAACCGCTCGGTGAGGTCGAACTTAAGGGCAAGCAGGAGCCACACCTCGTCTATGAAGTCAGATATAGCTAAACTGCGTGCCGCTGTATCATCGGCACGTAGCCTGGCATAGAGTGACCCTAAATAGGTGGTAGCAAGACAGTTGTGCTTGCACGCGGCTGCGTCGCGTGCAAGCACAACCAACTTCTCCACAAAGCAATTGACAGTCTGCAACCATTCATGGCCATAAAAGCAGAGACTTGACAATAAGCTGTAAAAATTTTATCATGCCGCCAGAAAGCCAACAGGCACGATAAAAGCAACAGCGGAGGTAGTCGGTCCATGCGTCGATCTTTTCTGACCCGGGTGGCGCAGCAGCGCATCGCGCGCCCTGGCCTAGCTGCGTTTGCAGTGATACTCGCCCTTCTTCTTGTAGCTTGTAGCGCCCCACCACCGGTTGTACTCACCGGTACGATCACCGATGCTTACACCGGCGAGCCGATCGATGCCGCCGACATCAGCATCGGCGAAACAACGCTCACCACCGGGGCCGATGGTAGCTTCGCCACACCGGATTGGGGGGAAGAGGATGTGCTACAGATCAGCGCGCCGAGCTACGAGCCAGTGGCGATCGAGCTTGCCACCAAGCCGGAGATTGCCGCCGCCGAGGCGCAGACGATCACGCTCGACACAGCACTACGCCCTAACACGCTTGCCGGTGTGATCACCGATAACTTCACCGGCGATCCGCTCGCTGGTGCCGAGCTCAAAGTCACCGTCGATGTCAGCAATACGCTGACGGCCGTCACCGATGCGCAGGGCCGCTACGCGATCGCGGGCGTGCCCGAGGCCTTCACGCTCGAGGTGGCAGCGCCGAACTACGCGCCGATCAGCCAGGATTTAACACGCACCACCGCCTTCGACGGCGTACTGCGGCCAAACACCCTCGACGGCACAATTATCGACCGCTATACAAACGAGCCGGTTGCGGGTGCTACGGTCGAAGCCGGTAGCGCAACAACGCAGACAGCCGCAGACGGCACGTATCAGCTGACCGACATCCCCGCCGATGCCGATAGCGTGGCGTTTAACGCCGCAGGCTACGCCGAGTTAACCCAACCGCTCGAGCAAACGACGACGATCGACGTTGTGCTGCGCCCCGATACATTGCAGGGCACGCTGGTCGATGCCGTCACCGGTGAGCCGGTAGTGAATGCAGCTATTCTCGCCACGCCCACGCTTTCGAGCACCGATGTGGCCTTTACACGCATCGAAGGCCAGGACGACGGCAGTTTCACGCTCGATGATATGCCCGAGAGCGGCTATGTACAAGTGCTCGCACCGGGCTATAGCAAAGCAGTGATCGCGATCGAGCCGGGCAAAGTGCCTCGACGATCGCATTGCAGCCCTTTAACGTCAAGGCGCTCTATATCACCGCCGCCGTGGCCAGCGTGCCCTCGTTGGTCGAAGAGTACCTGGCACTGATCGAGACGACGGAGCTGAACGCGATCGTAATCGATCTCAAGTCCGACCTGCGCGATGATCTTGGCCTTGTCTACTACGACTCGCAGGTGCCGATCGTCAACGAGCTAGGCACCGATGCAGATTATGTCGACATGCAGGGCCTGGTGGATGAGGCGAAGCGACGCGGTATCTACACAATCGCGCGCGTACAGCTCTTCTCGCACGATAACGCGCTAGCCGATGCGCGCCCCGACTGGGCGATCCAGTGGAAGGATAGCGGCGAGGTCTACGCCGATCTGCCCGGCCCTGGCATCCGTTACGCCTGGCTCGACCCGTGGGATCGCAATGTTTGGGATTACAACATTCAGCTCGGCGTGGAAGCGGCGCTGATGGGCTTCGACGAGATCAACTACGATTATATTCGGTACCCCGACAAGACCTCGGAGGAGTTTCAGGAGCTGAAGTTCGACCAACCGACCGACCCGGCGGTGAACCCTGAGGACATGCAGCAGAACATCGCGCAGTTTATGGAGCAGGCGCATCGCGCGATGAACGGTGCAGGCGCGTACTTCTCGATCGATGTCTTCGGACGCGTGGTGCTCGGCCCCTCGAAGTCGATCGCGCAAAACCTGGATCTGATGGGCTACCGTTGCGATTATGTCGCGCCGATGCCGTACCCTTCGCTCTGGTGGGGCGGCGTCTTCGATGTCGAAGTGCCGGTGCGCGAGCCCTACAAAATAATCTATGCGGCCACCGAGGCCGGCTATGCGCAGATGGTCGGTCATTATGCCCGCATCCGCCCCTGGCTGCAAGACCATACCGACCCATGGGCACCGGTAGTGGTCGAGTACGGCCCGGCCGAGGTGCGCGCGCAGATCGACGCTGTCGAAGACTTTGGCAAGGCTGCGGGCTGGATGCTCTACGACTCGGCGAATATTTACGCCGGTGCTTTTGGTGGCGCAGTAAGGCCGGAGCCCTAAGGTAATTGCAGATTGTAGCCGCCGCGTTTAGCTTGCTGGGCGCAGTTTGCACGCGCAGAGGGCGCGGAGATCTGTATGATGCCTGCGGCAGACTCTCTGGATCCTTGTTACGAGGGTGTTTTATGCAGCAGACCTTGTTTATGCGCATTCGCCTCGCTCTGCTCGTGCTCTTCGTCCTGGCACCGGCACTCGTTGTCGTGCCGCGTGCAGCGGCACAGCAGGGGCCGTCGGCGCAGGTAGATGCGTGGGTGCTCAGCAGCGTAGCAGACTGGGATGCGGGCGCGATCGATGGTCTGCTGGTGATCAACAATGCCGGTGGCGAGTTGCGCCTGGCTGAAGATCGCACCAGCGGCAGCTTTGTCTCGGCAGCGTTTAAAACGCCTTTTCCCGCCAATGCGCTCGGCGCAACCTGGGAGGCCGAGATCGCCGAGGGCAGCGAACTGCGGCTGGAGATCCGCGCCCGCGCCACGCCGCCTGCGGGCGAGGAGGGGTGGGGGCCATGGCAGCCCTTAAATGCCGGTGAAGCGCGCAGCGCTAAAGACGAGGTGCGCTTCGCTAGCCCGGATGTGCTGGCTGTGCCGCAGATAGCAGCTATTTGCAGCTGCGCGCGCTTTTTGGCGCTTCTGCACCACGCGCCTCGCCACGCTTGCCGATGTAAATGTGGCGTTTCTGCGCACCGCGCAGAGCAACCCGGTCTTCGCCTCTGGCCTACCGCGCCAGCCGATTTTGTTCGGGCCGACGACGCTCACCGCGCGCCCTTCGCATGTGACGCGCGCTGTCTGGAGCGGCAAACTTGCCACGCCGCTGCCGGAGCGCGCCAACCCACGCGGTGTGATCGTGCATCAGCTGAACGCTGCGCCCGAGCCGAACGCCACGCTCGATGTGCTACGCGCTCAGCTGCTCTACCAGACCGACGTGCTCGGCTTTGAAGACCTGAGCTATCATTACCTGATCGACGGCGAGGGCATTATCTACGAGGGCCGCAGCGGCGGGCCGAGTGCGCGCG
>JAAUTF010000282.1 GCA_012031775.1 Candidatus Altimarinota bacterium
AAGCAAACCGGCTTCTGGTTTCACGACGACCCAGCCTGGGCGAACTGGCAACCCGACGCGGCTCTTGCCGCTTTTATGCACCGCGAGCCGCGCCCGTTGGTATTAACCTTTAGCAGCCAGCCGGTCGAGCAGCCGGTCGATATCTTGGCCGCCCACGCACGCGCTGCCCAGCAGATCGGGCGCCCGCTGCTGGTGATTCAGGGCTGGGCTGGCTTCGATCCCGATAGCTTGCCGAGCGATGTCGACCGCGATAATATGCACTTCGCCGCCGAACTGCCGCACGACTGGGTCTTTCAGCGCGCGGCAGCGGCGATTCAGCACGGCGGCATCGGCTCGATCGCGCGTGCGCTGCGCCAGGGCTGCCCGCTGCTGATTGAACCCTTCGGCAACGACCAGTTCTTCAACGCTGCCCAGGTGACACGCCTGCAAGTTGGTGTGGCCGTGCATCCGCTGCGACTGAACGCCGAGGGATTAGGGCGTGTGTTGCGCGACAAGGTCTTGCAGCCGCTGGTGCGCCAGCGGGCTGAGGTGATCGGTGCGCGCCTGAGCGGCGAGGACGGGCTGGACGAGATGTGCGAGCATGTAGAGCGCACGTTTTTTGCGCATTCGACCGTGCAGCGCGCGCTGCGCATCCCGCATATTATTCACCAGACCTGGAAAACGCGTGAGGTGCCGCAGCGTTGGCAGGCCCTGCAGCAGAGCTGGCAGCGCCATCAGCCGGGCTGGGAGTATCGGCTCTGGACAGACGAGGAGCTACGTGTATTTGTTCAACAGCAGTATGCCTGGTTCCTGCCGATCTACGATGGCTATCCGGAGCCGATCATGCGTGTGGATGCCGCGCGCTACCTGTTGATGCACCACTTCGGCGGCATCTATGCCGACCTAGATTATGAGTGCGTACAGCCCTTCGAGCCGCTGCTGCGCGGTCAGCGCCTGCTTTTGGGTTGGGAGCCGGTCGAGCACATCGACATCGAATACGCGCACTCGGCGAAGCTGCGCCACCAGCTTTGCAACGCGGTGATCGCCTCGGAGCCAGGCCATCCCTTCTGGGAGCACGTTGTGCGCGAGCTGGTGAAATACCACCAGATTCCGGGCGCGCTGGACGCCACCGGGCCGAACATGCTAGCGCGTGCTTACGACGCTTACCCGAACAAAAACGAGCTTTTGATCGAGAGCAGTGAGCTGCTCTACCCGCTGCACAGCGGGCAGCGCTGGGAAGAGCTGCCGCCTGCGCAGCGCGCACAGATCGCAGCGCGCGCCTATGGCATTCACCACTGGCACGGTAGCTGGTGGCGCGAGGAAACCGCGCGGCAGCAAGAGCAGCTGCCCTTTGTCCTCACACAGAGCGGCAAAAACCTCGGCCAGGGCAAGCTCGATCTGAACGGCTATCAGCCGCGTGATACGCCGCTCGTCTCCTGCCTGATGGTGACGCACGGGCGGCCCGATCTGGCGTTGCGCGCCGTCCACTGCTTCCGCCGCCAACGGTATGCGAACGCCGAACTGGTGATTGTGGATGATTGCCCAGATGATGCGTTAGCGGAAGCAGTCGCGGCATTTGGGGAAGAGGCAGGAGGCAGGAGGCAGGAGGCAGGAGGGCAGGTAGCGCCGCCGCCGGGCAGCACACATCCCATCGTCTATATTCGGCTGCCGCACGAGAGTCGTAGCTTGGGCGAGTTGCGCAACCTGGCTGTGGCGCGGGCACGCGGGAGCTACATCGCGCAATGGGACGACGACGATCTGGCTGACCCGGAGCGACTGGCAACACAAATGGCGGCGATCGAGATCTTGCAGGCCGATGTCTGTTTTCTGCAGCGCCATACGCTCTGGTGGCCACAACAACAGCGGCTGGCGCTCTCGACGCGCCGCATCTGGGAGGGTTCGTTCATCTGCAAGAAGGATGTGCTCCCGGCTTATCCGGCGCTTGGCAAAGGCGAGGACACGCCGGTGATGCAGCAGCTCGTCGCACAACAACGCTGTGCCATGATCGATGCGCCCCAACTGTACACCTATGTCTGCCACGGGGCGAACACCCACGCCGACGAACACTGGGAAGCACACTGGCGGGCGGCGAGCGCGTCATACCAGGGCCAACATACCAGGCCATGGTGCCAGGATTCTTGCGCCGCCACGGTCTGCACGCGAATGGCGCGATCGATGTTCGACAGGGATCAGCGAGCGTTCGCCGAGCTGCGTTGCCCCGCGTGCTGATTCTCGTCCCCTGTCGCGATGTCGTGCCGCACCTGGCCCAGCTCGTCGACAACCTGCGTCGGCTGCACTACCCAAAGCAGCGGCTAGCGCTGGCCTTTCTTGAGGGCGATAGCAGTGATGGCAGTTATGCTGCACTTGAAGCGCGCCTGCCCGAATTACGCGCCGAGTTCGGGCGAGTCGAGCTGTTTCAGCGCAACTACCGTCAGCAGCACAGCGGCCCGCGCTGGGAGACGAGCGTCCAGCACAAGCGGCGCATGACGCTGGCGAAGATTCGTAACGAGCTATTGATGCGCGCCCTGCGCGATGAGGAATGGGTGCTCTGGATCGACGCCGACGTGCAGCACTGGCCGCCCGATGTGCTCACCCGGCTGCTGGATAGCGGCAAAGACATTGTCGTGCCTAGCTGTGTCGTCAGCCCCGGCGGGCGCACCTTCGACTATAACTCGTTTCGCTTCAGCGAAGCGGCCGCCACGATCGACTGGAGCGAGCACCTCGTCGACGGCATCCTGCAGCCACCGGTGGGGTAGGGCGCACCTACCTTAGCGAATTGCGCGACCAGCCGATCGTCGAACTCGACGCAGTCGGTGGATCGATGCTGCTTGTGCGCGCCGACCTGCACCGCAGCGGCTTGATTTTCCCCGCCGTCAGCTACAAAGGCTTTATCGAGAGCGAAGGCCTGGCCGCATTAGCGCGCGATATGGGCTATGCATGCTGGGGCCTGCCGCAGATCGAGATCGTTCACCCAGCGCAGTAGATGCCTAATGGGGTGCAGCATGCTGCACCCCTACTGCGCCCCCACGCCTGCATCCCCGGTTCGGCTACCGAAACGCACAATTAGTACAATAGTCCTTGCATTGGTTCGTTCCGTCCGTGGTTGTAACCATCATTTTAGCCAGAGGAGTACGCACTGTGAGCAAGACGCCACAGGATCATCGCTGCACCAACAACCCCACATCGCATCGTTCACTCAACACCGTCCTGTTGCCATTGCATAAAGAGAACAAGCGTCGTATCTCGCAGCGCGAGCGCATCCGCATCGCGCTCCGCGGCCTGACTCAGCTCACGTGGCGGCAGCTCTGGCTCACTACACGCAACTTTTCGCGCGCCTGGCTGGCGTTAATGATGAGCACTTTAATGGTGGCCGGCCCGGTTGCCGAAATCGCCCAGGCCGCCCCAGATGTGACAGCAACCATGGTCGGCGCGACACTTGAGATCAGCGGCGACGACACCAGTAATACCGTATTTGTGACGGTGGACAGCGGCAATATCAAGGTTAACTTCCAAGACCCAAGCAGCGGTGTGACGCCGACGAGCAGCGTGCAGTTTATCTCGATCGCAACCGGCGACGGCAGCGATGTAATTGTGCTGAGCCAGCTCGATTTTACCTATAACGGCTTTTCTATCGAGGCTGGGGCGGGCTCGAATTCGATCACGCTCGACGACGAGAGTCTCGGCCAGAGCAATACGATTGCAGGCAACAGTGACCAACTCGACTCGCTCTACTTCAACAGCAATGCGAGCTCAATCGTGCTCGATACGGATAGTCTGACCGGTTCGTTCAACCCAGTGGACTTAAGCAGCATCGAGATCGTTCAACTGACCGGCGGGGCGAACGGCAATTCGTTTGAAGCTGCCAATTTCGACGGTTTTCTCATTATTTTCGGCGGTGACGGCGACGATACCATCCGTGGTAGTCAGGGCAGCGATCGGCTCGACGGCGGCCCGGGCTTCGACGCCTTGTACCAGACCAGTCAGTTCGGCGCAACCGTGAGCGATACGCAGTTGACCGGCATGGGCAACGACACGATCAACGGTTTTGAGCTGATCTCGCTGCAGGCAGGCCCCGGCAACGACTCGCTCGACGCTTCGGGCGTGCTGGGCAATGTGATCGTCAAGCTTTACGGCGGCGCAGGTGACGACACCTTTCAACCAAATCGCCACAGCACGCTTATCGACGGCCAGAACGGCTTCGATGAGATCTTCCTCGTCAGCGATGCGACGTTGATCAGCTTGAACGATAGCAGCTTGCTGGTCAACGGCTTCGGTTACGACTCGCTCTACAGCGTCGAGGCGGCGCAGATCTACGGCCTGGATAGCGCTAATTTGATCAATGCCAGCGCGTTCAGCGGCAAAACGACCCTGGCAGGCGGTGGCGGCAACGATACGCTACGCGGCGGCAGCAATGACGACCAACTCCGGGGTGATGCAGGCGACGATCACGTGTTCGGCAACGGTGGTGACGATCTCGTCCTCAGCGCTGAGGGCGACGATCTATACGGCGGCGGGGCCGATGTAGACACAATTCAGCAGATAGCCGATGCCGACATGGTGCTGACCGACAGCAGCCTGACGGGGCTGGGCAGCGACACCTTCAACGACAGCTTCGAGCAGGTAGTGTTGATCGGCGGCAACAACGCCAACCGCATCGATGCAAGCGCTTTTACCAATATCGTTACGATTTATGGCACTGGTGGCGACGACGTCATCTGGGGTGGCAGCGATAACGACCATCTCTATGACGGCGAGGGTAACGATACGGTGTACGGCAATGCGGGCAACGATAGTATTGCTAGCGACGCAGGTGATGATTACCTGAGCGGCGATGCTGGCGAGGATACGCTCCGGCAATCTGGCGACATCGATATGGTGCTGACCGACAGCGCGCTCAGCGGCCTGGGCAGCGATACGATCAACGGTTTCGAGCAGTACGAACTGCTCGGCGGTCATAGCACGAACACGCTGGATGCGAGCGCTGTGAACAGCGGTGAGGTATATCTCTACGGCGGCGACGGCGATGACGTACTGCGTGGGAACGGAACGCTTACATCTGCTCGCGGTGATGACGGCGAAGATCGACTGGACTACTTCGATGATGGCGCAAGTATCACGCTGAGCGATAGTATGGTTAATTCATCGGCGTGGCCGTACGGTACAATCAACAGCATCGAAGCGGCGAGCATCACTGGCGGCGATAGCGATAATTATATCGACGCGCAGCTCTTCAGCGGGCCAGTCACGATCAAAGCGGGTGCTGGCAACGATTACATCATCGGTGGCACCAACAAGGATTTCGATCGACAGCGGTGCTGGCAACGACAGCGTTTTTGGCGGCGATGGCGACGATACGGTGCTCGGCGCTGCGGGCGACGACATCTACGCTGGCGGCGATGGCAGCGATAGCTTCCAGCAGAGCGGCGATGTCGATATGCTGCTGACGGATAACTCGCTGACGGGCCTGGGCAGCGACACCTTCAACGACAGCTTTGAGCAAGTGATGCTCACAGGTGGCGCGAGCGCAAATGTGATCGATGTAGCTGCCTTCAGCGGCGACGCGATCGTAATGGGCGGCGCGGGCGACGATACGCTGGTGGCGAACGGCCGCACAACGGCCTTCGGCGAGGAGGGCACGGATACCATCAAGCGGCAGAGCGACAGCGACTTCGAACTAAGCGCTACACAGCTGAAAGTCGGGAAGGATATCGACACGCTCAGCGCCATCGAGCAGGCGCTGTTGATCGGTGGGCCGAGCGCGCAGACCTTCGACAGCAGCACCTTCAGCGGCCTGGTGACAGTGCAGGCTGGCGATGGCGACGACACAATTATCATCGCTGTCGGCGACAACTTTCTAGAGGGCCAGGGCGGCACCGACCAGCTGCGGGTGAGCGTCGACCGCGACGTGTCGCTGAACAATAGCGCGCTATTCGTCATCGGAGCGGGTTTCACGTCGCTGAGTAGTATCGAAGAAGCCCACCTGATCGGCGGGGATGGCAATGCCTTCTACTACGCCGACGGCTTCTTTGGCCCGGTAACCATCCAGGCCGGGGCGGGCGACGATATCGTCACCGGTGGCGAGGGCGACGACGTACTAAACGGCGGACTCGGCAACGACACGCTTTCGCACTATGGCGACGAGAGCATCGTGCTGAGCGATAGCGCGATGACTGGCTTTGGCGACGATACGCTCAACGGCTTCGAGTTCGCCGACCTGAAGGGTGCCAACAGCAATAATACGCTCGACGCCAGTGCCTTTAGCGGCCCAACCACGCTGACCGGCGGGGCGGGTGCCGACACTTTGCTCGGCGGCAAACGCGGCGATCTGCTTGACGCAGGCGATGACGATGACACCGTGAGCGGGGCTGCGGGCGACGACACGGTGATGAGCGGCAGCGGTGACGACAGCTTGGCCGGGGGCGAAGGCAGCGACCTGCTCGTTCAGACGGTCGACGCGAACATGGTGCTGAGCGACAGCGCGCTGAGTGGCCTGGGCAGCGATACAATCAACGGTTTTGAACTAGCAGCACTCACCGGCGGCGCTAGTGCAAACACCATCGACGCTAGCGAATTTAGCGGCCAGACAACGATCAGCGCCGGCAGCGGCGACGACACCGTGCAAGGGGCAAAGGCGACGACCTGCTGAGCGGCGGCGAGGCATCGACCGGCTCAAGCAGGTTGTCGACGCCGATATGACACTGACCGACGGCACGCTCACTGGTCGCGGCAGCGACACACACAGCGGCTTTGAACAGGCCGAACTGACGGGCGGCGCGGGTGCCAACACGATCGATGCCCGCGCCTTCAACGGCCAGGCGACGATCAATGGCGGTGGCGGCAACGATACGATCAGCGGCGGCAAAAACGCCGACGAGCTTTTCGGCGACGAGGGCGAGGACACGGTGACCTTCACCAGCTATAGCGATATTACGCTGAGCGATACTGCGCTTGATGCGCAGACAACATCAGTGGCGCTGGCGGCGATCACTATGGTCAGCGACAATATCGGCGGCTTTGAACAGGCCGAACTGACGGGCGGCGCGGGTGCCAATAGCATCGACGCCAGCGCCTTCAGCGGCAGTGTGAGCGTACAGGCTGGCGCAGGTAACGACACGGTGCGCGGTGCCATGGGCGACGACACACTCGACGGCGGCGTGGGCAGCGACAGCATTGTGCTGAGCGGCGACTTCGACATGACGCTGAATGACAGCATACTCAGCGGCCAGGGCACAGACGCGATCAGCAACTTCGAGTTCGCCAGCCTCACTGGCGGCGCAAGCAACAACACCATCGATGCTAGCGCCTTCAGCGGTAATACGGCGCTCAGCGGCGGTGACGGCGACGACGTGTTGAGCGGCGGCACGGGCGACGACACCGTGGACGGTGGCGCGGGCGACGACACGCTCAGCGCAGGCGGTGGCACCGACACACTCATCGGTGGTGCGGGCGAAGACAGCTTCCTCGGCACGACCGACAAGACCACGATCATCGACGAGCTAATTAATCGGCTGAAGCTATTCCTGCCAATTATATTCCGGTAAAAGGGGTGAGCGGCGCGCCGTAGGGACGCCGTAG
>JAAUTF010000283.1 GCA_012031775.1 Candidatus Altimarinota bacterium
TGCGCGACCGTGCTCGTCCGACGTGTCGGTCGAGAGCGCCCGGGTGAAGATTGGTCATCTCGCGCCCTTTGCCAGTGAGCTAGTAAGTACCACGGTGTCTATTCAGATCCAGGGTGTCAACCCAAGTGCTCGATCTGACCTACACCGAATTTAGCAACTACTTGCCGCTCGAGGCCGGGAGCTACTTCGTAGAAGTCATCCCAAGTGGCGCAAGCGAGGCGGCGATCAGCGGCACGCTTGAGTTAGTGGCCAACCAAGACTATACGGTGGCCGCGATCGGCAATGTTGTCAACCAGCCGCTAGAATTCCTGGTGCTGGAAGACGATAATACGCCGCTCACCGATACGGCTAAGCTGCGTATCGTGCATACTGCCCCCTTCTCCAACACCCTCGACGGCACTCGCGTTGATGTGCGCTTCCAGGATGGCACGCAGGTGCCGGGCCTGAGCAATATTCCGTACAAGGCCTTTAGCCCCTACCTGGAGCTGCCCGCTGGCACTTATGATCTGAAGGTGACCGCGCCGAGCCAGCCCGATGTGGTGATTATCGACCCGGCCCCGGTGACGCTGGTAGCCGGTGATGTGACGACGGTGTTCGCGATCGGTGACGGTATCAACTTCGCTCCGACGGTGTTGCTGGAGCCCGCGCTGAATAACGTGCGCCTCAAAGTTGCGCACCTCGCACCCTTTGCCAGCGAGATCATCAGTACCTCGGTGACGATTCGTGTCAATGGGACGGACGTGCTGACCGATGTGGTCTTCCAGGACATCAGCGACTACCTGCCGCTGGCTGCGGGCGATTATTTCGTCGAGGTGATCCCGACCGGGGCAAGTGAGGCGGCGATCAGTGGGACGGTGACGCTGGAGGCCGGCCAGGATTATACCGCCGCCGCGATCGGCAATGTGATCAATCAGCCGCTGGAGTTTCTGCTGCTAGAGGACGATAATACGCCAGTGACGGATACAGCCAAGCTACGTATTGTTCACACCGCGCCGTTCTCGAACACACTCGATGGCACACGCGTCGATGTACGCTTCGACGATGGCGGCCTGGTGCCGGGGCTGGGCAATGTGCCGTACAAGGCCATTAGCCCCTATCTGGAACTGCCTGCAGGGATCTACAACCTGAAGGTGACGGCACCGGGTGACGCCGATACGCTCTACTTCGATGTGCCGCCGGTACGTCTGGAGAACGGCGATATCGTCACTGTCTTCGCCATCGGCGACGGCGAAAACCAGGATCTGGGAGTGCTGATCGATAGCGCAACCGCGATCGAACTTGGCTTCCCGCTTTACCTGCCGATTATTCGGCAGGCTACAGAGCAATAAGACACGGTGCGAAGGGCTGGGGCGCGATTGCAGCGTTGCTGCAATCGCGCCCCAGCTTTTTTAATCGTGCGTGTCTGGATCAACGACGACAAAGCCATCGACGCTGAGCATGGGCTCGCCGTTCTGCTCGGCCCAGATACCGCATTTTGTACCGCCGGGGCTATCGGCAAGATCGAGCGGGCGTCCGTCCATACGCAGCGCGGGGTGGTACCAGCGGCCAACTTGCGCTGCCTCACCTGCGATGTAGTGGCCGATCAAGGCGCGGCGGAAGCGATCGGCGCTGGTGTTGGGGAAGCTGCCGTGTACGAGTTGACCGTTGAAGAAGAGCACATCGCCGGCGCGCATCATCACCGCGTGCAGCGGCGTTCCTTCCGGCAGCGGCACGGTGACATCGGTAAAGCTCTGCGTTGTATCAGCGCCGACGGTGCAAATCAGCGGCCAGGTGTGGCTACCGGGCACGACCTGCATACAGCCGTTTTGCTCGTCGCAGTCGTCGAGCGCCAGCCAGGCGGCCATGCAGGTGCCGGGGTT
The DNA here is from genome assembly GCA_012031775.1 of Candidatus Altimarinota bacterium. Taxonomy (GTDB): domain Bacteria; phylum Chloroflexota; class Chloroflexia; order Chloroflexales; family Chloroflexaceae; genus JAAUTF01. The sequence continues at coordinate 1,860 of JAAUTF010000283.1, forward strand.
GACCCGCAGATAATACTGATCCTGGTGCAGTGCCTGGCCGCGCGCCCCGGCCGGCTTGAAGTAGACCATCGTCTGCACCGCGTATGGTTCACGCCCCATCAGGCCGCTCAGGCAGGCGTTTAGTCGAGGATCGATCAGCCACTGCAGGGCTGGTTTCGTCCCAGCGGTGCATGTGGATCAAGCGTGGGTAGCGCCGCAGCGGATCGCTGGTGACGCTATGCACTCCCGCATCATCGCCGGGGTAGCTGCCCGCCGCACGCATCTGCATAAAATGCTCGCGCAGGGCAGCCACTTCTTCGGGCGCAAAGAGCTGCTCAACCACCAGAAAGCCATCGCGTGCGTACGAAGCGTGTTGATCAGCGGTGATCATGGTTGTACCTCCAAACATGATCGTATGGTGGTGGTAGGCAGCTTTGCTGCCTACCACCACCATACGATTCCTATGCACAGCGTATAATCTGCTCGATGTGGTCGATATCGTGCAAACCCGAGTTAACAGCCACATCCAACACGGTTGCAGGGCCTTGCTCGGGATGAACGCCCGCCAGCAGCCATTGCTCGTCGCTAAGCGCTTCGAGCACGGCGATAAACTGCTGACGCCGAGCGATAAAGGTGGCAAGCGCCGCGCGCAGGTCGGCGGCGGCGTAGTCGTTCTGCTGCGCTAAAGCATGAATGTCGATACCGGCCAATACCGCGTCGGGCTGTTCGTCGAGCAATGTGCGCACGCGCGCCATAAACCCATCTTCCAGATCGCGCAGGTGGCAGACGATATACAAAATGCTCCAACCGTCAGGCCCGTCGCGCAGGCTGGCGGCCTGCTCTTGTGTGACATCGTGCAATACGTGTTCGAGGATGGTCGGCGTTTTGCGCAGCGTGCGCAGGGCCTTGGCCGGGCTCACCAGACGTCGAATCATTGGGTTTCTCCTAACAAGGCAGAAAATCCATCGAGTGCTGCCAGATACGCCGCAAAATTGTCGCGGCGAATGCTATGGCCAGCGCCAGGAATGTGGGCGAGCTGGAGTAGCGTGTTGAGTTGCCGGGCCTCGGCGGCCTGCTCGGCATCCACGATTGCGCCTCGCGCTGGATCAGCGGTGATCAGCAGTGTCGGCACTGCCAGCTGCTGCACCGCGCCGCGCCAATCGATCGGGTACGTGTTGTGTATCCAGTCGAGCACTTCGGGCTGGGCCAGCCGCCCCGATTCAGCCCAGGTTTGTATCTCCAATTCATTCCAACCAGCAGCTTCGTCCGCCCCGGCAGCAATAATCTCCTCGATAGTAAGCGTGTTGGTATGGCGCTGCTGCTCTTTCCATAGCGCGAGCTGCTCGGCGCTAAACAGCCGCTCGGCGTCGCGCCAGGGCGGGTCTTCCAACACAATGCCGCGCGTCAGGCCTGCATCGGCACCCAGCAGCGTCACGGTATGCGCGCCCATTGAGTGGCCGATCAGCAACGGGCGCTCGATGGGCAGTGCGGCCAGTAGCGCGCGCAGATCGGCAGCGAATGTCGCAGCGTCATAACCAATGCCAGGAGCAGCCGAATATCCGTGGCCGCGCGCATCAAAAGCCAGCACACAATGGCCGCGCTCCACCAACGCAAGCGCCGTGCGTGTCCAGCAGAGCGCAGCATCTGTAAGACCATGAGCACAGACGATCGTCGGCACTCCCGTGCCCCACTGCACATAAGCCAGTCGCACCCTGTTTGCTTCAATAAACCCTTGTTTGTTCATAACCGCCTCGTATAGGTAGGTATACGCTAAACGGTGGTCGCTGCCAGAACTTGAAAGTTTGAGCGGATCGGGGCACACTTTCGGTGCTTGAGGCCGAAAGGAGGTGTGCCATCGATCCGCTGACGACATTCTGCCCGAATATGGAGTGTCCGGCAAGAGGGCAGGTTGGGGAGGGCAACATCACCATCCACTCACGCCAGCGCCAGCGCTACTGGTGCAAGGTCTGCCGGAAGGCGTTCAGCGCGCGTGCCGGCACGATCTTCTATCGGCGGCGCACCAACGAGGCGACGATCACCCGCGTGGTGACCCTCGTCAGTCATGGCTGTCCCGTTCCGGCGATTGAGGCCGCCTTTGAGCTTCAGGCGCAAACGGTTCGGGAATGGGTTGAAGCTGCCGGAGTGCATACGGAAGCAGTCCATCAGGCCGAGGTGGTGCAGCCACGAGAGCTTGTGCAGGTGCAAGCGGATGAGATCCATGTGAAGACCCAGGCGGGGGTGCTCTGGATGGCGATGGCAATGATGGTCAGTACCCGGCTGTGGCTGGGCGGGGCCGTCAGCCCAAGGCGTGACCGGGAGCTGATCACGCGCCTGGTCGCGCTCGTCGCGGCCTGCGCGCAGTGGGGGCCTCTCCTGTTCGTCAGCGATGGCTTGAGCACGTACATTGATGTGGTGCGCAAAGCCTTTCGGACGCGGCAAACGGGCACCGGCGGACGCCCGCGCCTGATCCCCTGGCCAGAGTTGGCCATCGCCCAGGTGGTCAAGCAGTATGCGGGACGAGCCGTGACTGGCACGGTGCATCGGCTGGTGCACGGGAGTACGCGCCTGTTCTTGACCCTGCTGTGGAGCACGCCGGGCTGTCAGGTACTCAACACCGCCTACATCGAGCGCCTGAATGGAACCTTCCGCTCGCGGCTGGCGGTGTTGGGGCGCCGCACCCGCCGCTCGGCCCGCCGACTGGCGACCATCGCCAGCGGGATGTATCTGGTCGGAACGGTCTACAACTTCTGCACCACCCATGACAGCCTTCCCACGCTAGAAGGTCGCGCGCAGACCCCAGCCATGGCCGCCGGGATCACTGATCATGTCTGGACGGTCAGCGAGTTGCTCCACTATCGGGTGCCGCCCCCGCGCTGGGAGCCGCCTCGCCGTCGGGGGCGTCGTTCTAAGGCGCTTCAGGCCCTCATTGACCGGTGGTGCCCGCACCACCGTTTAGCATAGACCTACCGGCTTCTGGCTGCTGAATTCCAACCCTTGAATTCCAACCCATGGATCTTAGCGCATTTCACAACCAATTTCGTGATGAAACGATCGAGAATGTGCGCCTGATCAGCGCTGGCCTGCTTGCGCTTGAGCAAGAACTTGGCGAGGCCGAGCAGCGCGCTCAGCTTGATACGATCTTTCGCGCTGTGCATACGATCAAGGGCGCGGCGCGTATGCTCGGTTTTGCCGATCTTGGCGATCTCGCGCACGCCATGGAACATACCCTTGGCGCGCTGCGCCAGCGTGTGCGCAGCTTCGACCGCGAAATGGCCGATCGGTTGCTGCGCGGCAGCGATGCATTGGTACTGCTTACCGATGCAGCGATCGATCGCGCGGAGCCGCCGATCGCCGTCGATGCGGTTCTAGCACTTTTCCTATAGCCAGCGAGACTAGCGGCCCCGCTAACACGCCGCCCTCGCTCACAGAGCGCCCGCCCGAGCCGTCGCCACGTATCAGTCGCTCGCAGACGGTGCGTGTGCGCGTCGACCGGCTCGATCGGCTGATCAACTTGGCTGGCGAACTCGTCATCGGTCAACAGACGATTGCGCAACAACGCACGCGTCTCGACGATCTTGAGCGCGTGGGCCAACAGCAGCGCCGCGCGCTTAAAGCGCTCGATGCCGAGTTGCGTCGCCTGCGCTTCTCGCCGTTGCAGCGCCGTACGCTCGACCAGCATCTGGCCGCCTTGTTTGCCGCCGACGACCACATCAACAGCAATCTACAAGGCCAGGCGAACGCGCTGCAACGCTTCGACACACAGCAGAACCAGCTGCTCAAAGATCTCGAGCAAGAGGTGATGGCCGCACGGCTGCTGCCGATCGCGACGCTGTTTTCCGCTTTGCCACGCGCCGTGCGCGATCTAACGCACAGCACCGGCAAAGAAGTGTCCCTGGTGGTGCAGGGCGAGACAACCGAGCTCGATCGTAAAGTTCTTGAACTGATCAGCGACCCGCTGCTGCATCTGCTGCGCAACGCCGTCGACCACGGCATCGAGTTGCCCGCCGAGCGCCTGGCTTGCGGTAAGAGCGCGGTCGGCCGCATCGAACTGCGCGCCGAGGCCAGCGGCGGCGAGGTGCGTGTAACGATCGAAGACGATGGGCGCGGCCTCGACCCACAGCAACTGCGCCACACCGCCGTCCAGCGCGGCCTACTCAGCATCGATCAGGCCGCGCTCCTCGACGATAGCCAGGCTATCGACCTGATCTTCGCTCCCGGCTTCTCTACCGCAGCGCTGGTCACCGACATATCGGGGCGCGGCGTGGGCATGGATGTCGTACGCAATAATATTCTTGAGCTTGGCGGCCAGGTGCAGATCGAATCACAACCTGGCCAAGGCACACGCGTTACCATGCTGCTGCCGCTCACCCTCGTCACCACGCGCGTGCTCCTGGTGCGAGCCGGCGATGCAACGCTGGCACTGTCGTCAAGTGGCTGCCGGGGCACGATCTGGATCTACCGCGACCTGCTACGCACCCTTGAGGGCCAGACGGTGATCGACTACAACGGGCAGACGATCGCCGTCTTCAATTTGGCCGAGGTGCTAGGCCTTGCCAGCAACCCGCCCTTCGCCCGTGCCACACGGGTGTGTGCTGTGCTGGTGGGCCACACGCGCAGCCCGATTGCACTCATCGTCGACGCACTGATCGACGAGCGCGAAACCGTCGTCAAAGCGCTCGGGCCGATTTTTCAACAGCACCGCCTGCTCAATGGCGCTATTCAACTCGGCGACGGCGATCTGGTGCTTTTGCTCAACCCACATCAACTGGCGCGAGAGGCTGGCACTAGCATCCAGCACCACGCCGCCAGCTACACAGCGCCACGCCGCCAGACCCACCTGCTTGTCGCCGATGACTCCTTCACCACGCGCGAGCTGATCAAGAGCATTTTTGCAATCGGCAGGATACACTATTACAGTCGCCATTGATGGTGCCGACGCGCTTGACAAACTACGCCGCGACACCTACGATCTAGTTGTGAGCGACGTCGAGATGCCTCGCCTCAACGGCTTCGAGCTCACCAGCCACATCCGCCAAGATCCAGCCCTGCAGAGACTACCGATTATCCTGGTGACCAGCCTGGCCTCCGACGATCACCGTCGTCAGGGGCTCGAAGCTGGCGCGCAAGCCTACATCGTCAAAAGCCAGTTCGACCAGGACAGCCTGCTAGATACTATCCAGCAGGTATTAGGACACGAGGGATAAGTGCTCATGGCAGAACGAATTCTTGTCGTCGACGATAGCCGTCTTGTGACCGACATCGTAAAGATGCGGCTCGAAATGTACGGCTACGAGGTGCGCCTGGCCTATAGCGGCGAAGAAGCGCTTGCCGCCATCGCCAAAGAAGTCCCCGACCTGATGGTGCTCGACGTGCAGATGCCCGGCATGGATGGCTACGAGGTTTGTCGTCGCCTACGCGACAACCCACAGCTCGACGATCTGCGCATCATTATGCTGACGTCGAGCGATGACAAACACGCGGCCTTTGAGGCCGGTGTGGACGACTACTTAAACAAGGATGTCGATCTGCTCAACTTGCCAAACCGCGTCAAGCTCGTGCTTGAAATGCAGTGACAACATCGCTTCGTATTCTTGTTGTCGACGACTCGGCCACGGTGCGTAGCGTGCTACGGGCTATGCTCCAGCGCGACCCAACGATTAGTGTGGTCGGCGAGGCCAGCAACGGTCGCGAGGCGCTCGACCTTGTA